>JAUYHF010000001.1 GCA_030690165.1 Deltaproteobacteria bacterium
TTCCTTGACTATCCTTACTGCCTGTGCATAATTCTCTATTGTGGCTCTTTGAGTCATGGGGTATCCTCCTTTTGTTTTGGTATTGGCTTACCATGGAGATACCCCTTTCTTGCTTCTGACACAAGAAATAATACATTACCCAAAGCAGCTTAAGGTTATCTATGACAAGATTGATTTAGAGATATAGGGGAAATTTCTATTTACCTTTGTATTCTAAATGTGATACATTATTGTTAAATATTATTTGGAGGTGTTTTTATGGCAAAGACTGCAATGGTAATAGCAAGGGTAGAGCCTGAATTAAAAAAGGATTCAGAGAAGGTATTAAAGAGATTAGGCATGTCCATAACAGAGGCTGTTAATCTCTTTCTCTCACAGGTAAGACTACAGAAGGGCTTGCCCTTTGAGGTAAAGATACCTAACAAAACCACGCTGGATACATTTAAAAAGACTGATGCCGGCAAGGCACTGAATAAGTATAAAAACATGGATGAGTTTATAAAGAAGATGGCTGGATAGTATGCTGAAATTTACTACTACTAATCGGTTTGAAAAAGATTATACAAAAATGGAGAAGCGGGGCAAGGACATTGACAAGTTAAATGCTATCATGCAAAAACTTATCAACGAAGACCCGTTAGAACCCAAATACAGAAACCATGCTCTAAAAGGAAACTTTAAAGACCGCAGAGAATGCCATATAGAACCAGACTGGCTGCTAATTTATAAAATCAATGCGCAAGAGAACATGATTATCTTTGAAAGGACAGGCAGCCATGCGGATATTTTTGAGTAGTTGGCTACGACAGGATTGATTTGCAGATAGCGGCGTGACAAAGACATAAAAACCTGTATAGGGGTGTGTAGAAAATTGTTTTATTGTTTACCTGCCATATGGATTTGAGTAGGGGTTTGAATATGGGTTGTTGTAAAGATTTTCATAATCGCCTGAACTGATTTATCCTCAAGAGGCCATTTTTCAAAAACTGACTGATGATAAATATTTAACAATGCTATCTACTCTCAGCAATTCTATCTATTCTGATTGATTATATCACAATTTTAGCACAGTGTTTAATTGCCATTTTTATGGCTTGAGGTGATAAAAAGGAGGGAATGAAAACAAAAAATCAGGCACCGTTAATTACGGATTTATCACTCGGCGCATGATGTCGTTCTCTTTGACCCTGTTTTCTACCGGGATCAAAACTATCTCTTCGTTTTTACCCACCTCTATAGCCTTTACTTCAGAATCAAAGAGATTTTTCAGGATATAGTTTTCTCCCTTAGAATCTTTAGAAACAAAGGTCAAGGTGTCCCCAATTTTTATTTTACTCCGTAAGGCAACATACGCCATATTATCCTTCACTGACAGAACGACCCCGGCAAATTCATGAGTGCTTTTATAGACCTCTTCATCATGAGCGTAGCCTTTATCGGAAGGTTTACCCAAAAGCATACCTGTAGAATAACCCCGGTCGGAAAACATCAAGAGTTCCTCTTGCCAGTGATCCTGCATCCGATACGGCCCCTCGCTTAAACTATCAATGGCCTCCCGATAGGTCTTTACCACTCCGGCCAGGTAATTGATCCCTTTCATCCGTCCTTCAATCTTGAAACTGTCTACCCCGGCCTCGGCCAATTTATCCAGATACTCAATCAGACATAAACCCCTGGAGCTTAAAACAAATGTCCCCCTGTCGTTTTCATAGACCGGGAAATATTGGCCCGGCCTCTTCTCCTCCATCAGGGTAAACCGCCAGCGGCAGGAATTAGTGCACAAGCCAAGATTGGCCGAGCGGTTGGCCATAAAGCTGCTTAAATAACATCGTCCGGAATAGGAGATACAAATCGCCCCGTGGACAAAACATTCCAATTCCACGCCCACATTATCCCGGATCTCCTTAATCTCATCCAGGGTAATTTCCCTGGATAAAACAATCCTTTTTGCCCCGGCTTTTTCCCAAAACTTTGCCGCTTGATAATTGGTAACATTCACTTGCGTACTTATATGGATCGGCAAACCAGGAATCTCTTCCCGGGCCATTTCCAGAACTCCCGGGTCGGAAACAATTATCCCGTCCGGTTCGATTTTTCTTAGGAATTGCAAATGCTCCCGGATTAAAGAAATATCTTTGTTGTGTGGAAAGATATTGATGGTCACATAAAATTTCTTTCCCGCCAGACGAATAAATCCTGAGGCCAACTCCAAATCAGCGGGGGTGAAATTATCCGCCTTGGCCCGGAGACTGAAATCGGACAACCCCAGATAGACCGCATCGGCCCCGTAGTGCAGGGCGATTTTCATCTTTTCAAAATCTCCGGCCGGGGCCAATAATTCAGGCAATTTTATTTTATGCTTCAAGGATATTTCCTTTCAAAATATACAGATGTTTTTTCTAACCCCTGTAAATTTAAGTCTGTTAGCAATTTTGCATATACTTGCAAATTCTATCATAATTTTAGAACAGTTTCTTATTGACCTTTTTATAGCAGGGCTTATAATGGCAACAAGGCTTTCCATTGCCTTTAATACAATACCAGCGAGCTGGCGCTTACACAGCAGATGCAGTATGACCTATGGCAGTTGAATCAGAATCAAAAGAGATTACAGGTTAAACACCAAAAAGGCGGCATAGAGTTTAAAAGGGGTCTATATCAAGAATATGGGAAGTGTGTCCCATAACCAATATTGCTGATAAAAAAATACCATCAATTGGCATTAGGCGAATTAAGGGAATAGATTTGGTAAAAATTTTGAACACGACAAAAAATCTTATGCAAAATAATATTTTAAATACAATTCATAATGTTGATTGTTTTGAGGGATTTAAAATAATTCCAGACAACTCTATTGATCTTATTTTAACAGATCCGCCATATGGATTAAATAAAGTCGGGATAAGAAATGATCATGATTTAAGTTTATTTTACTCATCTTTGCCAGAAAGCTATAGAGTATTAAAAAACGATTCTTTTTATATCACTTTTTTTAGCACAAAATTTTTACCAGATATTTTTAAGAACAATCCTTTTCAGTATTTTTGGAATTTTGTATTATATTGTCCGAATGGAAGAGTGATATCGCCTATTGGTTTTACTAAATATATGTCGTGTGTTGTTTTTAAAAAAGGTAACCCCAAAATGGTTAGAAAAGGAAAAGACATTTTTTTAGATACGCCCGGTAGAATGGTTGAACCAGATGAGGGATTTATTAACCACCCTACGCCAAAACCAAAAACATTTATAAAAGAACTGCTGGCACTTTTCTCAAAAGAAAATGACACTATTCTTGATCCGTTTATAGGAAGCGGGAGTACGGCAGTGGCTTGCAAGCAATTAAAAAGAAATTATATAGGATTTGAAATTAGTAAGGATTATTGTGAGCTAGCCAAAGAAAGATTAAAAAAATTCTAATATGCAAAATAAACAGGAAATTTTAGGACCCCAGTTCAATAAGGAAGTGCAACACTTAGGAAAGGAAGGTATCCTAAGTGAATGCACAAACAAACATATAAACATCTCTCCAGCGAAGAGAGAGACCATATAGCCGTTCTTCGCGCTCAAGGCTTCAAAGCAAGTGAAATAGCAAGACTCATAAACCGTGATAAAGGCACTATCTCACGAGAGATGAGGCGCAATAAATCTCCGGTCTATGATTGCTATCTGCCTCATAAGGCAGATGAACGCGCAAAAGAACGAAAGTGCAAATCCGGTCAACGACCGAGATTAAAAAACAAAGAGACTATGGCCTATACAATAGAAAAACTGAAACTTGGCTGGTCTCCTGAACTTATCTCAGGACGATGGTCTAATGAGCATCCGAAGATGTCCATTAGCCATGAGGCCATATACCAGTTTATCTATAACAAAGAACAGCGCAAACAGGAAGACTTAACGGTTTATCTGCCCCGCAGCCACAGAAAAAGGCTTAAGCGCGGATATTCCCGTAAACATAGTAAAAGCCATATACCGGAGCGTATTTCCATTGAAAAGAGGCCTCATTACATCGCAAAACGCAGACAGCCTGGTCATTGGGAGACCGATACCGTTGTGTCTCGTCAAAGCCTTGCTGCTTTAGCCGTTCTCCTGGAGCGCAAAAGCAGAATCATTCACCTTCAAAAGATCAAACAAAAGTCTTCTCATCTATTCTCTCGTGCAATTGAGGAACGGCTAAAGCCCTATTCCTCTTCTCTGAAACGGACCATAACTTACGATAACGGTTCAGAGAATGTGGAGCATCTTAAAACTAATAAAAAGCTTGGAACAAAATCCTATTTTTGCAACCCTTACCATAGTTGGGAAAAGGGGGCTGTTGAACATGCCGTTGGTCTTGTTAGACGATTCTTGCCTAAGAAAACCGATTTTGCTACAGTGAGCAGTCACAAGATAAAACACATTGAATCTTTATTAAATAATAGGCCTCGCAAGTGTCTTAATTACAAAACACCTTATGAGGTCTTTAGCTCAAGTGTTGCACTTGCTCGTTGAATGTGGCTTTATTGTTTCCCTAACATTCCTTTTTATGTCTACCTACATTTTTAGTGAATTTTAGGTCAATTTGTGCGGAGATTCAAGAAAAATTTCCGATATATCTTTTTAACCCCTTGAAAAACAAGGAAAACAATTTTTGGTTGTAAATTATGTTTCATGCGATATAATTTTACAAATTAATTACGCTAAAAGCTTTCGGACAAATTTTGAGAGAAGTTACATCAGTTGTCCAACCCCTTCAATCCCATAATCTCATAAAGCCCTGGTAAATCAATGCTGTCATTGTTTAACGCTTAAACTAATCGGTGGCGGTTTATCTCATCCGCTGGACTTGATTGTTAGGGCTTACTTTACTGGTTTTATACCAAGGTCTTTGCATATTTTTCTTGCGAGGTTATCGTTGATTTCTGTATGTCGGGGCACAGATGAACGTTTGTTTTGACTCGGATTCCACCACCATGAATGACGCCCGCCTTCTCTTACAAATTCACATCCTTGAGACCGTAAATATTTCAGCAGGTCATTGCGTTTCATACAGCAATTTTTTCTTCCACATACCCCGCTCCTACCGCAGCGAGAGCATCTTGGCGGTTGAATTCCAGAGCCTCTTTCAGAGTGGTTCGAAGGCTTTCTATTAAGTCTTCACGAGTATGCCCTTGACAGTTTACCCCTGGAATTTCCTCTATCCAGCCAATCCACCAATCATCCTCTTGCTTTACTATAGCAGTATATTCTGTATTCATATTTGCCCCCTTTCAGATGCTATTATACTTCAAAATTCATAATTCAGGTATCTATATTTATAGCCCTAACATTCTTTTTTATGTCTACATGCATCTTTACCAAATTTTAGATTAACTTATATGGCACGTCGAGGGAAACCTTGCTGCAACCCCTTCAATCCCATAATCTCATAAAGCCGTTGCACGGAGACGCTCTCATTGATTGTCTTTGCCAGAATATTTATCTGCTTATCTTTCTTCTCCGCAAAAGCGCTGACACCCCGTTCCGGTAACCCTCTGTCAGTTCTGATTTCATTTAAAAACCCAGTCCTAAACTCATCATTATCAAAGATGCCGTGTATGTATGTGCCCCAGATTTTGCCGTTAGCTGAGACAGCGCCGTCTTTTATCTTGACCGTAGTATTATTCCTGTCCGTTATTATTGCAAAATAGTTTTCTTTTCCGTCTGTCTCTCCCATGTGTATCTCATAACCTTTCACCAGACAATCCCCCCTGCCCCCCTTTGCTAAAGGGGGGAACGAGGGGATTGTCGCACCTACTTGATATGTTCTTTTCTCTCTTTCCAGAATTGTCTCTCCATGCAATAGCCCGAGTCCTTTCATTTCTTTAACATGAGCTTCCACACCATGCGGATCTTTTATCAATTTGCCGAGCATCTGAAAACCGCCGCAGATGCCGCTCACCTTTCCCCCGTTTCCAGCATAATGGATTAGCCTATCTGCAATGCCGGTCTTCCACAGCCAGTCCATGTCTTCCAATGTATTCTTACTTCCAGGGATTATGACCACGTCAGCCCCATCTATTTCCGCAGGCTCTGTAATATAATGAACGGAGACGTCCGGCTCAAATCTAAATGGATCAAAGTCTGTAAAATTGGAAATTCGGGGAAGTTTTATAACAACTATCGTAATCTTTTTCTGACCACTGACCACGAAAGGCACTTCTGTGCCTTTCGTCCACTGACCACTGTCTAAAACTACCCCATCTTCATCAGGCAGGTTTATATCTTTAAGATACGGCACAACGCCGAAAACCGGCAAGCCTGTTTTATTTTCCAGAAAGTCAAGACCTGGTTTTAAAAGTTCAAAATCGCCTCTGAATTTATTTATGATAAAACCCTTAACCCTCTTTTTCTCAGAAGCGGCCAAAAGTTCCATTGTTCCGACAAGCGAGGCAAATACGCCGCCTCTGTCAATATCTCCGATTAAAATTACCGGCGCATCAACCATCTCTGCAAGTCCCATATTTGCAATATCATTTTCCCTCAGATTTATTTCAGCAGGGCTTCCGGCGCCTTCAATGATAATCAGGTCATTCTCCTCTTCCAATCTCCGGTAGCTCTCCATCACATATCGCGCCGCCTCTTTTTTAAATCTGTGATATTCGGCGGCCTTCATATTTCCATAAACCTTGCCGTGAATAATAACCTGCGAACCCATATCGGATGTAGGTTTTAAGAGTATCGGATTCATGTCGACAGTCGGCTCTATCCCTGCCGCCTCTGCCTGAAACGCCTGCGCCCTTCCGATCTCGCCTCCGTCCATAGTAACAAATGAATTAAGGGCCATGTTTTGCGCCTTAAATGGGGCAACCCTCAAGCCATGTTCCCTGAATATCCGGCAGAGTGCAGCGGTAATAATGCTTTTGCCAACATGAGATGAAGTGCCCTGAAGCATTATGGGGCGAGCTTTGTCAGACATCATATCCCCTCGGCGTAATCATCCTGTTATTGGAAATAAAGGTTGCGCTGTTTCCTACAATCAGAATTGTTGACATATCTATAAAATCATAGTGGGACGGCATTTCTTTCAAAGTGGTTATTTTTATTTCTTCCCCCTCCCTTAACGCATTTTTTACTATACCTACAGGGGTATTCCCATCCCTGTGCATTGATATCATTTCAATTGTCTCTTCAATCTGAGAAACCCTTGTTTTGCTTTTTGGATTATACAGGATTATGACAAAATCCCCTTCTGACGCCAATTTAAGCCGCTTCTTTATTGTTTCCCACGGCGTCAAAAGATCGCTCAGAGATATAGATGCAAAATCATGCATGAGTGGCGCGCCAAGAAGCGATGCAGCCGCACAGAAGGCGGGAACGCCGGGAATGACGGAAACTGGGATCGGGGATCGGGGATGGGGGAGAAGGAAGGCTGGGTTTGCTGACCCCTGAAGTAGTTCAAATACCAGCCCTGCCATTCCGTATATTCCGGCATCACCGCTTGACACCACTGCCACTTTCTTGCCTTGTAAAGCCAATTCAATTGCCTTTTGACATCTGTCAACCTCTTTGGTCATGCCTGTAGAAAAAATCTCTTTGCCGCTGATGAGATTCTTAATTAAATCAATATATGTCTTGTAGCCAACAACCACATCGCAGCTCTCCAGCGCCTCTTTTGCTTTAAAGGTAAGATGTTCTAAACTGCCAGGCCCGATGCCTACAATGAAAATGGAGCCTGCGCTATGGCTATTGTTACCCTTCCTATCTTGTTTTTTTTCACCCATATCCTTTTTGTCCCTGCTGACTTAAGCGCTGCCGGCTCACACACGCCTCCAACACCGACCTTCCCCATTACGAAAGGGGAAAAGCCGGAAGGAAGCGGCATTTCTGCCAGTTCATCCTTTGAATAAAAATCTATTTTTAAATTATGCCTTTTGGCAAACCTCAACAGCCCTTTTTCATCTTTCTTTACATCAATGGACGCAAGATTTCTTACGCACAAGGGAGACACATCCTGTTTTTTCAGCACACCAAAATATGCGCCCTCTACTTCCTTCAGGTTTACGCCTCTGTCACAGCCGATGCCGACAACAAGGTCTTTTGGCCGCAAAATAAGGCTGATAGCTGATAGCTGATGGCTGATGGAAAAATGGTTTGAGACAATTACGAATACCTCCGGCTTCACACGCTTTGCTTGTGCAGCAGATTTATAAAACTTAAACCCTTTTGAACCCACGAACCCTTTTATTGCCTTCAGTCTTTTTGCATTTTCATCAACAAATGCTATTCTTCTGCCATTCACGATAGCCGAATTTGTAACCTTAATCTTTTTTATATCTTCAATTGCAAGATGAAATTTCTCTGCAATATCCTCTAAGCATGGCAAATTATTCACATCAGTTGCAGTTGTGATAACAGGTTTAGCTCCAATTATTTTTGCAATACCTTCGGCAAGTTTATTTGCTCCGCCCAAATGCCCGGAGAGAAGGCTGATAACATATTTCCCCTTTTCATCCATTACAACAACCGCCGGATCTTCCGCCTTGCTCTTTAAAAGCGGGGCAATGGTGCGCACAACAATGCCTGCAGCCATGATAAAAATCAGGCCGTCATATTTTTGAAAGGCATACCGGACATGCTTCTTAAAATTCTTGGAATTGATAAAAATATCGGCGTCTTCAATCTTTTGCGAAAGATTTTTAGCGAGTTTTATGCCGTTTTTTGTAAGGGAAAAGATTGCAAGATTCATATTGAGAAAATTCAGTCATTTAATTCTTTCAAGAAAATCTCTTGCAGTCATTACAGTTACTATACTTTTTATTTCATCAGTAAAGAAATGAGAATCTCCAGTCAAAAAACAATCGGGCTTGGAATAAAGCACGGCTGCAAGGATGGGAATATCTTTCTTGTGTTTTATCAGAATCTCAGCATCTTTCATCTTATGGCTGTATTTTATCCACGGGATGACCGTAATATCGCTCAGCGCTTTTTCCGTTTCAGCAAGGGCGATTTCAAAAGTTCTTTCTTTCAGATATTTGAGTTTCTTACTTACCACCTTTTTTAATTCATCAATGACATCCTCGCTTGTTACAAGGTCTAATTAGACCAAGTCTAAAATCATGGATTCGTTGCCGTCAAAAAAGACTCCTGACAATAGTATGTTTGTATCTACAAAGACCTTGTATCTCATCTGCGCATCTTTACAAGTTCTTTTAATATCGCTGCTTCTGATATGCCTTCTTTTTTCATCAGCCATCTAAGGAATGTTCTGCTCTTTTTGGCATACGTCTTTTTGAGCGCTGAAACAATAGCCTCTGCCTCATCAACAAATACTCCCAGCTTTATCTCCTCGTTAATATTCCTGTAAATGTCTTCCGGAACCTGAGCTACAATTTTAGGCATTTTACACCTCCTTGTTCTTTAAACAATCCAATGATAACAGAAAGCACACTGCTTTGCAAAAACATTACCGGACAGAATTGTCCAATAAAGAGCATGGAAAGGCGAAGATCATCCTGAATTGAAAAAATGGGCCGATGCATTCGTCAGACGGATTAGAAAGCCTTCTCAATCCCCTTGACAATCTCCACGACTCTGCCAACGGAAAATAAAAACAGCTTTTCTCCCTTTTCCCTTGTCGCCTTTGACGGATTCCCCCACACGCCGCCCTTCCAGTATTTGACCTTGTCTTTTACAAGAAATGGCGCTGAAAACTTTGGATACTCCTCTTTTGCCCTGTCTTTTACGAGGTTCGGCACAAGATATAAAATCCGCGATGTCTCTATCTCACCTGCATGGCCGTCATCTTTTGTCTCAACAAACTTATCGCTCTCTTTCCTTATCATGTCATATTCGGATATGACTGCAATTTTAATATCATCAATTTCATCTATCATATCTTCACCGGCCTCTCTCAAAGCGGACATGTGAATATTACCCGCATGACCCGAAATCAGAATAAAATTCCGCAATCCCTTAGCGTATCCTGATTTTATAATATCCCTTGTTATCACCCTCAAACTATTTGCCGATATGCCGATGCTTCCGGCATGATTTCTTGTTGATGTCAAAACCCCGTAATGAAGCGGCGGGGCTACAAAAACCGGCATCTTCTCAGCCACCTTCTTAACCACCTCATACACCTGGATCGTGTCGGTAGAGAGGGGTAGATGGCTTCCATGCTCTTCTATTGTGCCGAATGGGATAATGATGGTTTTTGTCCTCTTCAATCCCTTTTTAAAATCAGTCATCGTGATATTTTCCAGAAGCATTTAATCATCTCCTCGTAATTTTTCTTTCTTTCTGTAACCATGTTCGAAATTTTTATCATAGAGTTTTGACCTTCGTCCCTTGCCCCTTGCCCCTTGTCCCAATGTTTTTCCCACAATTATCATTGCCTGTCTCGCAATTTTTGCCTTTTTAACTTTTGCGGCAATATCTTTCAGTGTCCCTCTTACAATCTTTTCATCTTTCCATGCAGCCCTGTAAACAACGGCAACGGGTGTGTCTTCGGGATAACCTTGCCTCAATTCTTCAACCACTTTCTCAATCATTCCAACGCTTAGAAATATGCACATGGTTGCCTGATGTCCGGCAAGTTCCGCAAGCCCCTCTCTTTCCGGCACAGCCGTATTGCCCTCGAGCCTTGTAAATATAACTGTCTGGGTAACCTCCGGCATGGTAAGCTCCTGTTTCAGAGCAGCAGCCGAGGCAAAGGCAGAGCTTACTCCGGGTATAACCTCGTAGGGAATCTCCGCACGTTCCAGAATGTCAGCCTGTTCGCGAAGGGCGCTGTATAACGTGGGATCGCCTGTGTGAAGCCTTGCAACCTTTTTGCCATTGTTTGCCGCTTCCTTCATAATTTTCATAATTTGTTCCAGTGTCATGGAGGCGCTGTTATATAAGGCCGCCTCTTTTTTTGCATATTGCAAAACCTTCTCATTGACGAGAGAACCGGCATAAATCACTACATCAGCCTCTTCCAGAAGCCTCTTGCCCTTGACTGTGATAAGCTCAGGATCGCCGGGGCCTGAGCCTATGAAGAAGACCGTCTCACATTTTTTCATATTCAACTCCTATTCCGGCCATATATGAAATCTTCGCCTGCCCCCAATGCGGTATGTATGAAAATCCCTTTTATCCAGAGTGAACACATCATCTATATCCGCTTCCTCTGCAAGGGCAACAAGGGTTGCGTCGGCAAAATCCATCGGCACATCGTTATATTTCTCCATCAAGATAATACACCTTGCAAGACTTTCAGGAGACTGTGGCACAAGGGTTGCGCCGTCATGCAGGATGAAATCAATACAGGCTCTCTGCGCCTTTACCGATGGGCAGAGAAGGTAGATGGCTTCGGTAAGCACCGGCTCTGTGGCAAATAATCTTCCTTGAAAGCCTTTCAAGAATTCCACACAGCTATTATGATTTCTCTCGCTTTTGTCCAGGAGGGCGACAAATGCTCAGGTATCCAGTAAAAGGCTACGCACGACGTTTAATCCGCTCTATGAGGTATTTGTGATGAGATTCACCAAGGTCAGGCAAGCCGCTGGCAACGCTACCTATCAGGTCTTTGACCTGTTCGTAGGGCATGACTTGCTTTTCTCCTTCCCCTCCGCGAACAAATCTCTCCAACGCCATTCTAACAATATCCGACCGTTTCAAATGAAGCCTTCTGGCCATACTGTAAACCTCTCTGCTTAAATCGCCTGGCAGTCTTACGGTTATCTGCGTAATCATACCCATCGCCTCCTTGCAATATAATATACTGCATTGCATTGCAATAATCAAAAGCTATTTATACAGCAACCAGCATAAATAAGTTGCAATTTTCGTAGTGCGTTCCATAAGAGTGGGCATAGGGTATGGGGAGTATTAAAGACATGAGGTTTTGGCCACCTTCCACCTCTGTTTAAGACATAAGGCATTAAGAAAAGATGCGCTATTCAATTAATCTTTTTTCTTGAAGATCTTGGGGTCGCAGGAGATATATTTTATCTGCTTCATAGGCACCATTATGGCCCCTGATAAAGATTCTATCTCCAGGGCATCTAATTCATCGTTGATATGATGCCTCGTTGTATCCTTTACAAGCAACTCCTGATTATCAGTAAAAACTACCTTTATCCAGTATTCCATAGAAGCTCTCCTTTACAGTATTAGTTTATTTCCGGCAGCGGTATCCCTTCGAATACCTTTGATTTTGGGTTAAAGACATAATCCTCTACATAGTTTTTCAGGTCTCCGTTTTTAATAAGCTGTCTGTTGGCAAACTTTGTATTGATATCCGGGATTAACTTGACCCTGCACCTGACCTTTGATTTGAAGTCTTCAAAATCTACCCCGCAGATGTCACTGTATCCTCCCCTCCCCCCTTCTATAATACACTTTGGCATATAGATTTCTTTTTCATTTGAGAGCCTCTTTTCTATATCTGCAAAGGTCAAAAGTGAGGTGCAATCGGTATCGCCGCCAAGGGTAGTATTCGGGACATAGAGATATCGCGCCCTCTTCTTCCGATACATGGTCAGAATCTTGTATATGCTCTTCGAAACCACAAGTGTATCTTTCTTATCAATACCCAGCGAATCAAAGTGCTTTACAATAATCCTCCTGTTCAAGAAGACGGTTATATATGCCTCTGTATGTATGGTTGCCTTGTTTGGAAGATTTAGGTCATATATCGTCCTGGCCTCTCCGGGGAGCGCCCTTTTGCCCTGCCTCATAAGAGAAACCGTATTATCATCCATCCCTTTCAGAGGCGTCATGCAGCCCATCCATAGAACACAGTTTTTATTGATATTTGATATGGTTAACGCATCAACAGCCATTGTCTGGGGTCCGAATGAATAAAAATCAGCAGATGTAACGGCAGGGCCGTCTAATATCTTTAATACCTGTTTCACTGTAGGGCCGTTGGGCATAAGAAAATCCCTGTGCCTGCTTAGTGTGTTTACGGACAGCTCGAAATTCATCCTTCCTTTATATGTCTCTGCCAGTTTATGAATCCTGGGGACATGTACAAATCCTACCGTAAAGATAGTTACATTCTTATCCGTATATTTTAAGAAATCCTCCAGCCAGTCCATTGCATTGGGGTGCAGAAACAGGTCGGTCCAGACCATATATTCATTCCCGCCCCAGACCCAATATTCATCAGCCTTCGATGGAATTTTATTTATATAGCTTAGTATATATTCCCAATCCTCCTGTGTGGTCTTTGGTATATTATCAACGGAACGATACGAGTGTTCTTTTTCATAACAGAAGGTGCACATAACCGAACAGGGCTTGCCAAGGCTGAGAGGGACCTTTCTGGCATGCATCTCCCTCCTGAGGGTGGGATAATAGATTTTTTCTCCTGGTTGAGATAACTCCTGATTGATGGAAATTGCTTCGCCCATATCTCCTCTTTACAGTCTTCTGTAAATGATTATACTACACTATGTCCTTATTCTGTTGCAAGGGGGAGGGTATCTTAATGCTATTTATCGGCTTAATCATTTCTTCACAATCAACAAAGAAAAATAATCCGATGTCTTCCCTTTCAAGCTGTTTAAATCCCTGACTACCCTCCCTTCAGGCCAACCTGCCCTTTCAATAAAAACCGCTGTTGCCTCTTACCCCCTCAAAGTTTCTGCTTGCATAATATATAAAAACTTATATAATACAAAACGAGAATATGAAACCTCTAAACTTCATAGGCTCAAGTTTGGATGACCTCCGCAACTTCCCGGATGAAGCTCGAAAAGCCGCGGGCTTTGAATTGTATTCCGTACAATGCGGATTTGAGCCGACCAATTGGAAACCTATGCCAAGCATAGGAAGCGGGGTCAAGGAAATCCGAATTCATGTCCTGGGAGAATGGCGCATTATTTACGTGGCGAAATTAGAGGATGCGGTACATGTGCTCCATTCGTTTCAAAAGAAGAGCCAAAAAACGAATCAACACGATATTGAATTAGCTCGTAAGCGATTCAAACAAATTGGAGGGTAACATTATGAAAGAACCTATTATCAAATCTTCAGGCAACGTATTTCTTGATCTCGGCTTTCCCCCTGAGGAAGCCGCAATTCTTCAGATGCGTTCTAATATCATGGCTGATCTTCGGAAGGTCATCAAGAACAAAAAAATGACACAAGCAAAAGCGGCTGAGATTCTTGGTGTTAGTCAGTCCAGGGTCTCTGATCTAATAAGAGGGAAATGGGAAAAGTTCAGCTTGGAAATGCTCATCGCGCTCGCAACAAAGGCTGGGCTGCGTATAAGCCTTAAAATGGCCGCATAGACATGAGTTAACAAGTCTCTCCACGCCGATTGCTACTTGGCCTCTGAGCACATCGTTAGGGCAAGTACATCCGCTACTGTAAGTGCAGTGCGACAACTTGTCGGTTTCCCCAAAAAGTAAATGCTATTTATTGGCTTATTCATTTCTTTATAATCACAAGGGAAAAATAATCCAATTTCATCTCCCTTAAGCTGTCTAAATTTCTTATTACCGTCTCTTCCGGCCACCCTGCCCTTGAGACAAAAACCGCCCTGTTTTTTAAATGAAGCTCGTCAAGAATCTTCAACACCTTTTCCATAACCTTGTTCACCTTTATCAGAATAACAGTATCAAAGTTTTTTATCATCTCCTTTAATCCATCTCCTTCATAAGTAGCCGGAATAACCGCAACCCTTTCATCCGCCTCTGCTATGGGTAAAAGCGCACTGCCTGCTGCGGCATTGATAGAAGAAACGCCGGGAATGATTTTAATTGCAATATCAGGCAGAAGATCCGCAACCAATGGAATCAGGTAACTAAAGGTGCTGTAAAAGAGCGGATCGCCGATGGTGATACAGGCAATATCCTGTCCCTGCTTCAGTCGTTCACACACTAAAAATGCGGCGTCTTTTCTGGCCTTTGCCAGAATCCCTTTATCCTTTGTCATGGGCAGAAGAAGTTCCAGAATCTCTTTATCCTTCAAATCAACTGCCTTTTCAATCACAGACAACGCCATGCTGTCGGCGTCTCCCTTTGATTTTGGAATCGCAATCACCTTTGTCCCGCTCAAAACCCTTACAGCCTTGAGCGTCAGCAGTTCCGGATCACCCGGGCCAACGCCGACGCCGTACAAAACGCCAAGGGGGAGTTTGGAGACACTCACGGTTTTTCTCCGACTATAATAAAGACAGGGTTATGCGCATTAAATAAATGGGAATCCGCAACATCTTTTGTCTTTGCAATATTTACAGAAACGGTTTCCATATTCCATCCTGAAGTTTCAAAGAAATGAGCGGCGGCTGCCAGCGTCTCAATGGTTATTGCATTGACCACTATCCTTCCGTATCGTTTTATCCGTTTAGAGCAAACCTCAAGAATTTTACCGATATCCCTTCCACCGCCGCCAATAAATACAGCATCCGGTACCGGCAGATTTTTAAAACCGTCAGGCGCCTTTTTGCGGATAATCTCAAGATTGGCGGTTTTAAATTTGTTCTTATTCTTCTCAATATGGATTACCCTTTCCTTTTCTTTTTCAACGGCAAAAACCTTCCCGTCTTTGGCCAGCATTGCAGCCTCTATAGATAAAGAGCCGGAGCCTGCGCCGATGTCCCATAAGATACTGTCGGCCTTCAATTTTAATTTTGCCAGACTGATTACCCTAATCTCCTCTTTTGTTATCATGCCTTTTGAGTGGGAAAATTCAGTATCGGGAATGCCGAAACTACCGGGGCAAGAAAGATTTTGACTCCTGACCCCTGACACCTGACCCATTAGCAGCATCATTACATTCAACGGCGAAAAACTTTTTTTTGCAATCCGGCCTAAAGTCCCTTCTGTAATCTTTTCGTTATCAGTTCCTAAATCCTCACATACATAGACTTTATAATCCTTTATGCCTTTATCAATCAGAGCCCTTGCAATCTTTGAAGGGGTATTGTCGGGGTCTGTAAATATCCCCACTTTATTGTGGCATGCTATCTCATCAATTATATCTTTTTGACTCCTGACTTTTCCCCTCCCATGCAGGCTGAAAAACCTGGCATCATTCCAGTTCTCTTTTATCTTCGCAAAAGCATACTGCATTGTGCTTACATTGGGGATTATTTCAACCGCATCTTTGCCGAGCCTTTTTATGATAAAATCAGCTATGCCAAAAAAGTTCGGATCGCCGGATGCGAGAACGACAGCGGATTTTGGATTTCGGATTTTGGATTTCGGATTTAAAATCTTTGCAACTTCATCCAGGTTAGAACCTATAACCACTTTTTCCCTTTTAAATTCAGGGAAACAGGCAAGGTGACGTCTGCCGCCGATAAGCATACCTGCGCCTTCAATCAGTTTTAACGCCCTTCGTGAAAGGCTGGTTCTGCCTTCAACACCAATGCCTATAATATAAATCATACCCTTTCAACCACCTCATTATTATACCCCATCAACATACACCCTATATCCACTGTGCTATCAACAATCTTTTTGGCATTGGATTGCGTCTTTTTGCAAACTATTTTTAAAACATTTTCCAAACCTTGTTCCTTCAAAATAAAAAACACCTGCCGCGCTGTGTTTGCGCTCTTTATTGTTTCAATGATATCCTCTTTTGCCCCCGCATCTTTTACAAGACTGGCGATAAACTCAAGCTCTACACTTGAATCAGAGCAGTGTGTTTCAAAATGTCCGGCAGCAAGTTTGCTGAACTTGCCGAATTGCCCTGCAATAGTAACTTTTCTGACCCCTGACCCCTGACCCCTGACCCCTATCTTTTTTAACGCAAACCCCATATGGTCGCCAACCAGTATGAAGGTCTCCTCCGGTAATTTTAACTCCTTCTCAGCCACCTTCTCACTGCTCCGGCCTGTTGAAAAAACAATTTCTTTACAACCCGATGCCATCGCAACATCAATGGCGCATGTTATGGAATTACGATAGGCGGATAATGATACCGGTTCAACAATCCCGGTTGTACCTAAAATAGAAATCCCGCCGATTATTCCAAGGCGGGCACTCATGGTCTTTTTTGCTATCTCCTCGCCGTTTGGAACTGAAATGATAATTTGGAAGTGGGAAGCGGGAAGTGGGAAGTGCATTAAAACATCTCTTATAGCATCCTCTATCATCTTTCGTGGCACAGGGTTTATTGCAGGCTCGCCGACTTTAACTGCAAGTCCTGGCTTGGTAACGATGCCTATACCACTCCCGCCGTAAACTGTAAACTGTGAGCTGTTAATTGTGAACTGAAAAGCTCTTTTAAAATTTGAAATTTGAAATTTGAAATTTGAAATTGCCGAAGTGGCTACTTCGGCCACTATCTCCGCCCCGTTTGTCACATCAGGGTCATCGCCGGCGTCTTTTATAATGGAAGCCGCTGCACTGTCTTTTTCTATCTTGCACCTGTGAACAGGCAATTTAACAGTTTGGCCGAGCGGCAAGGTTATCTGAACCTCTTTGACTTTTTTCCCTGTCAAAAAGGCAATGGCCGCTGCCTTGCCAGCAGCGGCCGCACATGCGCCTGTTGTATAGCCCTTTCTTAAACACTTCTTCTGTTTATCTTCCACAATGTCCCTAAAATACATCCCATAATAAGGGCCAGAATAAATCCCTGAATAGATTGGGCTGTTTCAGGGTGATACCTCTCCGGCTCAATTGATGAAAGAAGAGTTCCGCCGCCTCTCAGTATTATCCATAAAACCAATGAAACCATAACTGCCTTAATGAAAATATTCTCAAAAGGCAGCCTTTCTTTCAACAGGCTCAAAAAACCGCTGACAATGATGCCAAAAATAGCCCCTCCGGCTGCAAAGATAATCAAGAGATGCAGCAGGGTATTCTCAAATGGGAATGCACCAGTAACAGCATTGACAACCAATGCAATCCAGCCCCAAACTATCCCAGCAATGGCGCCAAGCATAATGCCTTTTTTCCAATCAACATGCTCCATAGACACCTCCCTTTGAAGAATAGGTTAAGGCTGAGGTTTAGGTTGAGAAAAGACAAATCTTAGTTTTTCCTCAACCTTGACCTTAACCTCAAACTGTTTTAAATCAATGGCACGCCATTCCGATAACATGCCTGAAATCATGAAACGCATCATGCACGCCCGGCGCAACAGAATCCATGCCGTATGCAATGACTACCATTGCAAACGCAAATGACACAATCACTAGCGCCGGCAGCAGTGTTCCCAGCAAGCCGCTTTCTCTGTTTATTACTCTTTCCATAATATTAGCCCTCCTTTCATGGTTTTTTATTTACTAAAGAGTTTATATCAAAACACGTGCCTTTCACCCTCCCCTTAATCCCCTCCCGTCAAGGGAGGGGAACTGTAAAGAGTCTCCTCTCCCCTTGCGGGAGAGGGAAAGGGTGAGGGGTGCTTTCTAAAAAAATGTCTGAAGCCTGATTCCATATATAAATAATTTGGCTGCATTGGCGTCGCCGCCGGGATTCATCACATACTGTATGTCAGGGGAGATATGGAATCCCTTGTTTTGTTGGGCATCGGCAACCGATATATTATAATAAAGCTCCAGATAATGCTCTGCGCCTGACTCAAAATCAGGGGAAACACTCTTTTTGTAATCTTTATAGTCTTTGCCCATCAGGGTCATGCCATAGCCAAGTCCTATCGTATCATTTTCCCTGCCAAATATCTCACCTGTAATATTTACTCCACCGCTGATATGCCTGTCAAACTGGGCGACCTTTTCTCTCTGAATGCCTGCCCTGAGCCACACACCCACCGCATCGGTAATAGTCTGATCCATGCTTAATCCAGCGCCCTTGTTTTCTGCCTTCAATAGATTTGCATCATTGGGATTTGCGCTATTTATTACAGAATCACGGCCCTGCCTGTTCCAGTAATAAATCCTGTAATTCCCTTCCCTGTCCGCAGGTTTGAGTTTAAAATTTACCTCAGCAATATAAAAGGATTTATCAAACATATCCACATAGTCGCCATTGCCTTCAAATACGCCAAGGGTAATATCCATGCTTTCAGCAGGCCCGTAAGTCAGCCTGATGCCCGGACTGTAGAAATCAGCAGAGCCGCCAAATTCAATTATTGGGTTATTTACAAATAAGTTGGCAAGAAACTGAGTCCTTTCATTATTTGCAAATTCATTAGCGTCAAAATAGCCTGTAATGTCAAGCTGGCCTATGGAGGCCGCAAGGTTTTGGGCTATGTTGTGCTCATAATAAAACTGCGTAACATGCGCATGGTCATTGTTAAAGGATTCAATATCAGCGTTCGCGCCTGTAGTATTTCCGTTAGGTGAAGTAAAAAATGCCGGCAAATTTTGCAGTCCCGGCCCCCTCTGAAAATTCAGAACACCAACAGCCATGCCGTCTTTGCCAACAGGCGATTCCAGTGCGATATCAGCCGATATTGCGCCTGCGCTGTGCTGGTTAGCGCCTTTGTGGCGCATCACGCCCTGGCCTGTTATCGTAAGCCCGCCGCTTATCTTGAGGCCGTAAATACTGTGAATTGGGTGGAGTTTATGCCCAAGCCCGTCAACCACCTCTTGCTCCTTCAGCATATCTTCTATCTTTCCAACTCTTGTTTTAAGTTCCTCAATAGACATATCGCCTGCCTTATTTGACTCCTGACTCTCCGCCATGGCAGAGTGATCCCAAACTGTAAATAATACTACAGCAACTATAATAAAGATCTTTTTCATTTCCTTCTCCTTTCATCGAGGTTTTTTGGAATGAACGGTCTCCTGGCTCGGGACTATCTACTTGCCAACCTTCCCATCCATATTAGGATAGTGGTTTAATTTGGCTTTCGTTTCCCTTACAGTTGCGGGACAGCAGAGGATTCTCACCTCTTTCCTCAATTTCATTCCATGAATATTTATAATCATACATCTAAAATATTTTTAACTATCTCATTTATCACCCCCTTCATGCTCATCATGCCTTGCAAACGGCCCATGACTGTGAATGTGCGTAATATCCCCGTGCCTGTGGGTATGCTCATGGATTATATTGACCTTCAGGAGCATGTCCTTATCCCTTAAAACCTCCACCGGCCTGCCGTCTGATACAATTGTATGGTCCTCGCTTAGCACAACCACTCTATCGGCCAAATCCTCTACTATGCTCAGGTCATGCGTTGCCATTACGATGGTCTTCTTTATTTTTCTTAATTCGTCAATGAGTTCAAAGAACCAGACCTGCGTCCGCGGGTCAAGGCCGCCTGTAGGCTCATCCAGAAGAAGGACCTCAGGATTTATTGAAAGCACTGCCGCAATTGCCACCTTTTTCTTTTCTCCGCCGCTTAAGTGATGGGGCTGTCTGTCTTTCAATGGCCTTATGCCCAGCATATCAAGCACATCTTCAATTCGCCGTTTGACCTCATCCTTTGGTATATCTAATTGCAATGGACCGAATGCAATCTCATCCCATACTGTTGGGCAAAATATCTGAACATCCGGTTCCTGAAATACAAAGCCTACCTTGCTTCTGAAAAATCCGGCAAATTCTCCGATCAGGCTGTCTTGCGTCACAACCTTGCCAAGCGCCATGACAGAGCCTTGAACAGGAAATGCAAGGCCGGCCATTATCTTTAACAAGGTTGATTTTCCGCTGCCATTTGCGCCGAGGATGGCCAGACTCTCGCCGCTTTCAACCTGCATGTTTATATCCTTCAGGCCCAAATGCTTATCAGCATAATGATAGCTGACTTTCTCTATGTTGAATACCGTCATTGCAATCCCTTACACCTGCACCGATAGAAGCAGCACAAATATCGCAAATCCCATCCAAATATAATCCCGCCCCCTCATCTTAAAGCTGCTCATGGTTTTTACTTCTCCTGTAAAGCCGCGGGCAGCCATGGCAAGAGAGACTCCCTCTGCAATCTCCATAGACCTTTGCATTATAAACCATATTTGAGAAGCCAGCCACCCCCGTCCTTCTTTTACAGTCAAAGACTTTATAGTCCTCGCCTTTCTTGCCATATGGCTGTCCTCTGCGACCTTTATCAAAACCATTATATATCTGAATGTCATGGAAAGGGCTGTAATAAAAAACCTCGGTATCGGAAAACTCCTGAGCGCCCTGAATATATCCGGGTATCCTGTGGTAAGGATGAAAAGGGATAATATAGAGGCCATCGCCGCTACCCTTAATAAAAATACGGATATATTTTCAAGCCCCTGCCTGGATATATATAAATCAAAATTATTGAAGCTGAATATTTTTACAATAACCGTGCCGGGTGTTATAAAATTAAATGCAGTTGGCAAAACAAGAAAAAGCGTGAATGCAAGAACCGGCAGGGTCCTTCTGAACAGGATAATCACATTTATCCTTGACGCAGCAGACATTGCCGCGGCCATAAATAAAAGCCCTGTGATTGATAATATGCCCTTAAGAAGGGCGGCAGATACAATGAATAAAAGCGCGCCAAAAAGCCTTGCCCTTGGATCAATTGCCTGAAGCAGGCCTCTTTTATTTGAAAAACTTTCAGGTTCCAGAACCTCTTTTAAAAAAGACGCCATTGCCTCTATATTCTTTTCAATAAAACCTCTGCCCCTGCCAACTGCGCGGCATGGACAGAAGCCCACCTCAGTTTTTTTAAGCCAATCGGGTATCTTTACTCCTTTTTCCATATCCTCCCCGCAATATATATTGTCAGCACAATCACTGTGCTGCCAAGCGCAGCAGAAATAACATAGCCAAGGGCTGATTTTACCTGGCTGTCAAAACCAGGGATATTATAACCAGGCATAAGGCTTGTCCAGAATCCCTCAAGCCCTTTTAAACCTTCAGGTATAAATCCTAACAACGTCTTTAATTCCTTTGATGCCCATTCGCCCCATGCAGCGCCTTGAGCCAGAAGTCCAAGGGGTGTAATGAGTATTAAAATGCCCAGCCCTATCCAGAGCGGTCTTAAAGGGTTTGCCGCAGGCCTATACAACACAGCCTCGTTTGTTTTTAAGATATAAGAAACAATCATGGCAGTGCCTATCCCCTCAATAAGACCAAAAAATAAGAGATGGCTTGCGGCCATTGCAGGTATTGTAATGGATAAAGGATACGGCGCATACAAAGGCCTGCCGTCAGGCGAACTTGCTATAAGAGGCTGTATCCCAAGTTCAACTGCTGCTGCAAGGGCAGTAATATTCATAGCAACATAACCTGCAATAAAAAACGCAATCCATTTTCTTTTTTGCCCCGGATTGCCGGCAGCAATAATATGGTATACATAGTAGCCTGCAAAAGGCATCAGGAATGCCATATTAAAAGAGTTCGCCCCAAGTGTTGTAACGCCTCCGTCACCGAATAACAATGCCTGGATGGTAAGGGCAATGGATACTGCCACAACAGCTGCCCACGGCCCAAGCATACAGGCCACAACAACGGCGCCCACCATATGCCCTGTGGTGCCGCCTGGGATTGGGATATTAAACATCATTATCACAAAGGTAAACGCAGCGCTCAGGGCAAGCATGGGTATCTCTTTTGCCTGCAATGTCTTCTGTAGTTTTCTGGCTGCCAGATACCAGACAGGTGACATCGCCAGATACAAAATCCCGCATGTCTTTGGACTTAAATAACCGTCAGGGATGTGCATGTTTCCCATCTGCCATCATCAGCAGCGCATTCACAATGGCAACGGCCACAGTGCTGCCGCCTTTTTTGCCTTTGATGGAAATATACGGCAAATCAAGTTTCATCAATTCTTCCTTTGATTCTTCCGCCCCAACAAAGCCGACAGGGACGCCGATAACAACGGCCGGCCTTGCCTTCTCTTCTTTAATCATCTTTATAAGTTCCAGAAGCGCAGTAGGCGCATTGCCTATAACAACGATACTGCTGTCCATATAGCCTAATGCCTTTTGCATCGCAGCAGCGGTTTTTGTTATATTATCTTTTTGCGCCTGAGCTATCACATCCGCATCTGCCACAAAACATCTGATCTGTCCGCCAAATTTATTAAATCTTTCTCTGCTTATCCCAACCTCTACCATCCTTACATCAGTAATTATATCGGCGCCTCTTGAGATTGCATCTATGCCCGCCTCAATTGCGTTATTGCCGAACCTGACCAAGTCCGCATATTCAAAGTCTGCTGTTGTATGAACCAGCCGTTTTACTATCGGAAGTTCCATTGCGTCAAACCTTGACTCATCAAGCTGCTCGCCTATTATCTTAAAGGATTCTGCTTCAATGGGATGCTGGTTTGGTGAGTGGTGAGCAGGGCAAGGCTTTAGCCGACCCATGATTTGTTCTATCCGCTCTATCGCAACATCTACCAATTTTTCATGATAGCCCAGATGCGGCGCTAAAACAAACTCGAGATTAGGATATTTCTTTTCTGCTGTGCCTATCTCAAAGGGGAGGTCTTTTGTAACATGGCTGCCCATATAAAGAAAATAGGGGTGGACGATTATCTTTTCGGCCCCCTGTTTTACCAAAAGATCAACTGCCTCAGAAAAATCAGGATGTTCAAACTGCAAAAAGGCAGGCTGAACAATGTCGTAGCTGCCCTTTTCCTTAACAGATTTTGCAACTTCATGCAGCGTATTATTTGCCTTTGACACAGGGCTGCCGTGGCCGAGTATGATAATGGCAGTAGACTGTAAAATGGGAATTTTGATTTGGTTCAGAACATCCTCCTTGACCCTTGACCCTCTAAATAAAAATCCCCAGCCTCCGATAAATCAAAGACTGGGGATCAATAAAGATTCTATTAACCCTCACCTTCTTTACCATCGAAGACTTTAGTGAGGCATTACAAATATATCCTGGCAGGTCTCCTGACTTACGGTTCTTCCTACTCTCTGACGCCTTCCCAGTAAAAACCAGTGGCTTATGTGCAGATTTCGTCGCCGTTTACAGTGGCGGGTCCGTGAGGGATTTTCACCCCCTTCCCTATTCTACCCCAATGAAACATCGGGGGCACCTGAATATAACATTTAATTGTAATTTATCTTTATCTTAAATTACGCCCTGTGTCAAGGATAAATATAGTTTTTATGTTTTTACTGCTTGAGATTATTCTTATATTGTGGTATCAAAATCAGCATGAAGATTGTAAAAATAATACTTTTTACTATTATGCTCATTCTCCCTTGCTTACGGCTTGAGGCAAGCGTATATTTGCCTATATATAAGGCGAGTTTCTGGATTGGAAGACTTGGCAATCCTGATGAATCTATACTTACACCAGTGCAGATTGAAAAAATGAATAATACTATCCTTGATGAGAATGATGAAATGGCAAATGTAACAGAATTGGGAGATACGGTTTCAAGACAGGATTTAATAGAATGGCTGTTTGAAGACCCTATCCCGCAGGACAAGGAGATGTTTGACAGAAAAGGACGGGTTATAAAAGGGAACTTCTATAAAGACGTTATGGATAATATAAATACTACCGGGATAACGGAATCTAACGGATTGATATTTGGCGCAATTACAAAAAAGGCGGATATCAGGGCTTTCCCAACAGATGAACCCGTCCTGAAAAGCCCTTCTGCCAAAGACTTCGACGCATTTCAATATTCTACAATATATCCTCCGCAGCCTGTTGCGCTCCTGCATAAAAGCAAGGATGGAAAGTGGGGATTTTTCCAGACACCGTTTGTGAGGGGCTGGATAAAGATGGATAAGATTGCATTTGCAAACAAGAGAACTGACATAATTCCCAACTCCCAACTCCCAACTCCGAACCGTCTTGTAATCACAGGAAGCAGGGTAATGGTGTTTAGAGATAAGAAAAATAATGGGAATGCTGAAATTATTCCTATGGGAACCACATTTGTCCTGCAAGGCGAAGATAAAAATTATTGGATTGTCAAATTCCCTGAAAAAGATAAAGAGGGGCAACTCCAATGGATAGGCGCCTATATCAAAAAGAAAGCAGATACACACATCGGATATCTGGCCTACACAAAACGAAATGTAATAAACCAGGCATTCAAGATATTAGGAGAAGGTTATGGATGGGGAGGAAGGAATGGCCTGAGGGATTGCTCCAGCTTTATAAAGGATGTATTCGCGACAATGGGCATAATCCTTCCGCGGCACTCCAGCCACCAGGCTGCCTCCGGACAGGCGCTGCTAAGTCTTGATGAAGCAGCGCCCCCAGAAGATATAAAAAGGGCTCTCGATTCCGCAGTCCCCGGCATAACACTTTTGGGCCTAAGCGGCCATATAATGCTTTATCTCGGCAATATAAACGGAAGCTATTATAGCCTTCACCAGTTTTTCGGCTATCATGATAAAGACGGTTTTAGAACAGTAAATAAAGCCGTGGTAACAAATCTTGAACTCGGCAAAGGTTCAAAAATGGGCCCGATAAAAAACAGGATAAAGAGTGTAAATCTTCTGGTTTTGGCCGAAACAAACCCCGTTAGAAGTCTCTCTCCGAAGGAGACAAACCATCTTGATAAAGCAATAACATTATCACCAGGAACTTCTAACGGGGCAAATTGAATATGAGGCAGAAGGCTTTACAGTTTACAGTTTGTTGCTTACTGATCAGTGTCTCGTTTGCCGCTGAACCATCTAAAACCAAAAGCGAGGTTGTGAAGAAGGAAAAGCAACTGGAATCCCTGAAAAGAAAGATTGTAGAAAAAAAGAAGGGTTTAGAGTATAATGTCAAAAAAGAACATACTATCCTTGAGGGATTAGAAAGGCTCGACAAGGCCTTGTCTAAAAAAGAGGAAGACATGGCAAATATAGAAAACAGCCTTATGCGGTTAAAAGAGAAAACTCAAGATGTGGATGTCCATATCATTGAATTGGCGCGGGATAAAGAAAGACTCTCCGGGCTTATGATGCAAAGGCTGGCCGCTATGTATAAGATGAAAAAGGGGGGTATAGTAGAGTCTCTTTTTTCATCCAATCCTGTTAATGATATTGGCAGAAGATATAAATATATAAGTAAAATAGTAGAATATGACACTGACCTGTTAAAGGAGTACAAAGAGAATCAATTGCTTCTACAAACAGAAAAGGAGAGGCTTAATGAATTTGAGAAAGAGATGCTTTCGTTAAAAGACGAGATTAAACATAAAAAGAGCGGGGTGGAAGAGGAAAAAGATAAAAAGAGGACCCTTTTAAAAGACATAAGAAAGAAAAAGGATCTGCAGTTTGCAGCGATACGGGAAATGGAAGATGCATCCAAAGAGCTTCAATCATTTTTAGAGAGATTCAAGAATGATATAACCGGAGATGCCGCAAACAGTCATGGGGTCGGCTTTGCTGCTATGCAAGGGCGTCTGCCAATGCCTGTAAACGGGAAGATTGTTTCAATGTACGGAAAGGTAGAGCATCCTAAATTTCATACAATTACCTTTAATAACGGCATTGAGATAGAGGCCCGCTTGGGGACAGAGGTCAGGTCTGTATATAAAGGCAGAGTGGCATATTCAGGGTGGTTCAGAGGTTATGGAAAGGTTGTGATTATAGACCACGGCAACGGCTATTATACCCTGTTTGCCCGCCTTTCAAAGATTGTCAGGGATGTTGATTCCATCGTGGAGAAAGGCGATGTTATTGCGCTTGTGGGTGATACCGGACTAGTAAAGGAGCCGCATCTGTATTTTGAGGTAAGACAAAAGGGAATGCCGCTGGATCCGCTTAACTGGCTGGCATATAATACAAAACAAAAATAAGCTCATAGCTCATAGCTCATGGCTCATAGCTTTTACTATGAGCTATCAACTATCAGCCATCAGCTAAACTGGAGGGAATACATATCATGTTCAAAAAGATGAGGGGGAAGAGGCTTATTGCTCTGGCTGGAATGGCAGTGGTAATAAGTATTTTTTTATGGGGAATAAATCACAGGGTCTCCGCTGTATCTACAAAGGCATATGAGAATATAAGAATATTTACAGATGCTATCTCTATTGTGCAGGAAAATTACGCTGAGGAGGTAGACCCAAAGAATCTTATCTACGGCGCAGTAAAGGGGATGCTCCAGGGGCTTGACCCCCATTCATCCTTTATGGCCCCGGAGGAATATAAAGAAATGCAGGTTGAAACAAAGGGTAGCTTTGGGGGGATCGGCATAGAGATAGGCATTAGGGACGGCATATTGACAGTTATTGCCCCAATCGAAGATACCCCGGCCTTCATAGCAGGAATAAAGGCAGGAGACAGAATAGTAAAGATAGAGGACAAATATACCAAAGATATGAGTATAAATGACGCTGTAAAGTTGATGCGGGGGCCAAAGGGGGCAAAGGTTGCCATCTGGATATTGAGAGAGGGATTGAAGGACCCGCAGGAATTTTCAATTATAAGAGATATTATTACAATAAAGAGCGTAAAGTATAAATCTCTTGAGGAAGGGTTTGGTTATATCCGCATTTCGCAATTCCAGGAAAAGACTGCAAATGACATGGAAGATGCCTTGAATAAGCTTGGTTCTAAGGAGGGAAAACTTAAAGGGCTTATCGTTGATATGAGGAATAATCCGGGCGGACTTTTGCAGCAGGCTGTAGAGGTTTCGAATAAGTTTTTAGACAAGGGATTGATTGTATATACAAAAGGGAGGGTCCCCGGTCAGGATATGAGATTTGAGGCAAGGCCTGGAGGCGCTCACCCTCCGTATCCGATAATCGCCCTGGTTAATGGCGGGAGCGCAAGCGCTTCGGAGATTGTTGCAGGGGCGCTGCAGGATCACAAAAGGGCCGTAATACTTGGGACACAGACATTTGGCAAAGGGTCGGTGCAGACCATTATACCATTAAACGACGGTTCGGCTATAAGGCTTACCACCTCTAAATACTATACCCCCTCAGGCAGGTCTATTCAGGCCAAAGGCATTGAGCCTGATATAGTGGTGGGAGATGTTGTGACAAAAAACCATATAAAAGAAAAAGATCTGGAAAGACATCTTCAGGCAGAAGGCGGCGAACCTGTAAAGCCTGAAAAGGAGAAGAAGATAAAGATGGAAGAAAAAGCTGAAAAAGAAAAGGTAGAGGCAGAGGATGTCCAGCTTAAGAGGGCATTGGATTATCTGAAGAGCTGGTATATATTCCAGGGAATAGTTCAAAAGCCGTCATAAAAGACCTGAAAATGGCAAAGACAAGAAAAAGTAAAAGGGGGCCTTTGTTTTTAAAGGCCCTCTTTATTTTTGGCATTGCGCTGATTCTTTTCATTATCGCCCTTATGGGGTTTATTATATATTCTGATTATAACCCTCTCCCCCCTCAGGTAGCAAAGATAGACAAACCTCCGGCGCCGCCTGTCACGGTTCATATTCCAAAGGCTAAGGTTGCAATAGTTATAGATGATATGGGCCAGGATATAAGGCAGCTGCGGGATATATTGGAAATAGATGCGCCAATATCAATCGCTGTTTTGCCTTTTTTGCCATATTCAAAAGATATTGCAACAGAGGCAGGCTCAAAAGGCAGGGAGGTCCTCCTGCATCTTCCCATGGAGCCAAAGGATTCTAATAATAATGACCCAGGGAAAGGGGCGGTGTTTACAGATATGACCGAGGCTCAGGTTGCCGAGCAGGTTAGGAGGGATATAGAGGCAGTTCCATATATTACAGGCGTAAACAACCACATGGGGTCAAGGTTTACAGAGGATGAGAGATTGATGCGCATAGTGCTGAATATAGCAAAGACAAAAAACCTCTTTTTCCTGGACAGCAAGACCACCAGCAAATCTACCGGTTACAGATTGGCAAAGGGAATGGAGGTCAAAGCGGCAAGCAGGCAGGTGTTTCTGGATAATGAAGAGGACATAAATTATATAAAAGACCAGATACTTGAACTTGTAGAGATTGCAAAAAAAAGGGGCAGCGCAATTGCCATAGGCCATCCGCATCCATCTACAATTGCAGCCCTGAAAGAGATGATCCCCCTGCTTAATAAAGATGTGGATATTGTAACTGTTTCTTCGCTAATTGACAGTATAAAGGAATAATGGTAAAAAAATACAGGCAATAGGCAAGAGGCTATGGAAACGGGGCAAAACCTATCTTTCCTATCGCCTATAGCCTGTCTTAAGGGGGGGGTTGATGAGCATTCTTGTTGTTGGTTCTGTTGCATTTGATTCAGTTGAAACGCCGTTTGGGAAGGCAGACAATGTGCTTGGAGGGTCGGCAACCTATTTTTCAACATCTGCCAGTTATTTTTCTGAAGTTAAATTAGTGGCTGTAGTTGGTGAGGATTTTCCGGATGAGCATATTGATTTCCTGAAAAATAAAGGGGTGGATGTAAATGGCTTGAAAAGGGTGCAGGGAAAGACATTCCGCTGGCAAGGGAGTTATGACTATGATTTAAACGAAGCCCATACCCTTGCAACCCATCTGAATGTGTTTGAAAAATTCAAACCTGAGATACCATTGGCCTACCAAAATACACCGTATGTATTTCTTGCAAACATTGACCCTGTTATTCAATTAGATGTCCTTCTTCAGGTTGAAAAACCCAAATTTGTTGCATGCGATACAATGAATTTCTGGATAGAGGGCAAACCTCAGGACTTAAAAAGGCTTTTATCAAAGGTTGACCTCTTTGTTTTAAACGAAGGCGAGGCAAGGGAATTCGCCGGAGAGCCTAATCTGGTAAGGGCTGCAAAACAGATACTGTCGTACGGCCCGAAAACACTTATAATAAAAAGGGGGGAATACGGGGCGCTGATGTTTAATGGCAATTCCGTATTTTCCGCGCCGGCCTACCCGCTGGAATCAATATTTGACCCGACAGGCGCAGGAGACAGTTTTGCCGGGGGCCTGATGGGGTATCTTGCAAATACAGACGATACAAGCGAGGCCAATATAAGGCAGGCCATTATCTTCGGCAGCGTTATGGCGTCATTTAATGTGGAGGATTTCAGCCTGAACAGGATGAAAACATTGACTCTAAAGGAGATACATGACAGATACAGAGAATTTAAGCAATTGACCCATTTTGAGGATATATGATAATGACAAAAACAACCTCTAAAAACCACAGGGGGATGGCGATAGCCATCTCTTTTTTTTTATTATATGGCTGCGCGCCCTACACCGGTATCATCAAAGAAAATACTCGTCAACGTTCGGCTGAGTTCACGCCAAAGCCGGATTTTTATATAAATAATGTCCCATTCTTTCCGCAGAAAAGATATTATTGCGGCCCGGCCTCGCTTGCAAGCGTAATGAATTTTTATGGGGTCTCTGTATCAGAAGAAGAAATAGCAAAAGAGGTTTATAATCCGAAGCTCTCCGGCGCCCTCTCAATGGATATCCTGATATATGCAAAGGCAAAGGGATTTGATGCCTTCTATTACAAGAGAAGTCTGGAAGATATAAAAAAAGATATATCCATGGGAAGACCTGTAATACTGTTTTTAGACCTGGGCTACTTTTTCTACCCTATAAGGCATTATATAGTGGCCACAGGATATAATGATGAAATGGGTTATTTAATAGCCCATTCAGGCATGGAAAAGGATAAAATATTTTCTTACAAGGAAATACAATCAGCATGGGAAAAAACAGGGTTTGGAACAATTTTGGTTTTACCAAAGGGAAAGTGATGCATAAAATGAGGAGAGGTTATGGGCGATGGGCTATAGGCTACGGTTTTACTATTGCCCATTGCCTATTGCCTATTGCCTGTTTTATTCTTTGGGGTTGCGCAGGCCATCAGATAATCATCACCAAAGACCCTTTAAAGGCTGAGGAGCATATAAAACTTGCTCAGGTTTATGAAACAAAAGGGGAGATAGAACTCGCGGTCGAAGAATATAAAAAGATATTAGAAGAGGACAAGACAAACCCTATGGCATATTTTGGATTAGGTAATATATCTTATAAAAAGGGCAAATACACAGATGCAGAAAATTATTACAAAAAGGCAATAGCAACCGCCGATGCGGACGACCCAAGAAATGCCATGTTCTATAACAATCTTAGCTGGATATATATTGATACTAACAAAGAACTAAAACAGGCGGAAACCCTGACTCAAAAGGCCATGCTTTTAGATGATGAAGGGGGCCGCATATATCTTGATACGCTCGGCGTTATATATACAAAATTAAAAGAGTATGCAAAGGCCGAGGAGGCGCTGCTCTCTGCCTTAAAAAATGCGCCTGATGATAAAACCGCCTTAAGGCATATTAACATGCACCTCTTTGAACTTTACCGGACACAAGGCGCTAATGATAAAATGCGCGAAATAGCTGAACGGCTTAAAGGGCTTGATAAATGATAATTAAACCAAAAGATAGGCTTATATTCGCCCTTGATGTACCTTCTCTTCAGGAGGTAAAAAAATGGGTCAGGCTTCTTAAGGGATATGCCGGGGTATTCAAGGTCGGCAAGGAACTGTTCACAGCCTGCGGGCCAAAGGTTATAGATACAATACACCAAAGCAACGGCGAGGTGTTTCTTGATTTAAAATTTCATGATATCCCGAATACAGTCGCAAAGGCAGGGGCTGTTGCTGCCAGGCTTGGCGTAAAGATGTTCAATGTCCATACCCTTGGCGGTCTTGATATGATGAAGGCTGTCAGAAAAGCAGTAGATACAGCCTGTAAGAAAGATAACAGGCCTATTATCCTCGGCGTTACAATCTTAACAAGCATGAATGAAAAGGCAATGAAAGAGGTAGGCATACAGGGGCCTGTAAAAAAGAGGGTTCTCTATCTTGCGGGGCTGGCAAAAAAGGCAGGGCTTGACGGTGTTGTAGCATCGCCGTTAGAGGCTAAAGATATTAAAAGAAGGTTTGGAAAAGACTTTATCATAGTAACGCCCGGCATACGGATGCCCGACTCAAAACCAGATGACCAGAACCGCACTATGACGCCAAAACAGGCGATTGCCGCAGGCGCGGATTATATAGTGGTAGGCAGGCCGATAAAGGAGGCAAAAAAACCGGTTGAGGCGGCAAGAAGGATATTGGAAGAAATGCGATACAATGAAGCAAAAATCTAAAAGATTTGAAGCATCCACTAAAAAACTCCACAGGCTCATTGCCATCCTGCGTATGCTTGACAGCCGCGAAAGATGCACACTGAAAAAGCTTGCCGAGAAATTTTGTATTTCAACACGCACTATAGAAAGAGATATAGAAGACCTCAATTCAGCAGGGTTTTCCATTATCTTTGTCAAAGAAGAGAATACCTACAAATTTACCGACTCTGACTATACCTTAAGAGACCTTGACCTGAACAAAGATGAACTCGCCTTCATGCTTATCGGCAGGCAGTTTGCCCACAACCTCGGCAAGCCGTTTGAAAAGGCCTGCCAGTCGCTCCTAAAAAAGGCTCACAAAGATACCGGCATAAAAACCCGTGAACGAATAAAGGGGGTAGAGGAAAAGCCTCATTTCTGGGTGGGTATGGACCAGATGGAGGAATTTGAAACAGTTGAAAAACAGTATAATGCAATTAACGAGGCAATGGACAGAAAGCAAGAGGTTGAAATCTTATATAAAGCTATGAAAAACCAGGAAGAGACCAGAAGAAACATTGCGCCATATGTCCTATTTTTCCATGAAGGACTCTGGTATGTCATCGGATACTGCCATCTCCGCAACGAAATAAGATTCCTCGCCTTGGATTGCATTAAAGAAATCAAAATAACCAATGACTCCTATACTATCCCGGATGATTTTGATATCAACGAATATTTTAAGCCGGGCTGGCGCATGAGGCGATATGGCGCTCCTGTGGAAGTGGTTTTGAAATTCTCGGAACGCTATGCCCGATGGATAAAGCGCAGAAAGTGGCATCCCACACGGGTCATAGAGGAGCAGAAAGACGGTTCTATTATCTTTAAGGTAAAGGTGGAGGGAACAGTTGAACTCAAATGGTGGATATATCACTGGATACCGCATGTTGAGGTATTGTCTCCGCCAGAACTTAAACAAGAGATGATTGAGGAGATGAGGGGGATGCTGGAGGTTTATGAGAAGAATGCCTGATGCCTTTTCAAGCATATTGACATACATTGTAATTTAATGTAATATATTGACATACAAGGAGGTGATTTTGCATGCCTACCATTCAAAAAAGTCTAAGGATGCCGGAAGAAATAATAAAAGAGATAGAAGACCTCTCAAGAGATTCTGCAATGGATTTTACCGCTGCAGTCAATGAACTTCTTGAGGAAGCGCTCAAGATGCACCGCTGTCCCGGCGTAGTATTTACTGAAGGCACGAGCGGAAAGAGGGCGAGGATTGCCGGCGCCGGCATTGAGGTATGGGAGGTTGTTGCAGCCTACAAAAGTGTTGGAGAGGATTTTAAGAGACTAAAAAAAACATATCACTGGCTTACAGACCAACAACTTAAAACTGCCATAGGATATTACAGGCTTTATCCTGAAGAGATAGATGCTATCGTATCTGAAAATGAAGGCTTAACCCAGAAAGAGATTCAAAGAAAATATCCATTTCTTTCGGCAGGCAAACAGTGAAGTATTATCTTGATGAAGATTTAAGCCCTAATATTGCAGAAATCCTGAAAAAACAGGGTATAGACGCAGTAAGCGTCCATGAAATTGAGATGACAGGGGCAAGCGACCTTGAACAACTTGAATATGCGGCTTCTAAAAAACGGTGCATGGTAACACGCAATAGAAACGATTTTATCCGTCTTACTGTCCAGTTTTTCAACGAAAACAGACCTCACTTCGGCGTCTTGATCGTGCCATACTCTTACCCGGGAGACAGATTAAGCTCCATAGCAGATGCCCTCAAGCGATACGCCTTGAATCATAAAGACGGAATGTCATCTTACGGCATAGATTTTATTTAGGGTTTCATAAGCGCTTCTTTCTAAACACAAGCGCCATAAGGCTGTCGGTTGGGTGGTATGTTATAAATAAAAATGTGGGAAGGTGTCCAATAAATACCCAATAAATAATTGTCACTAATCTGACGCTCTTTTTGAGGATTACCTGACGCTTAGTTATGGTATAATAACGCGCCGTGTTTATAAATGAGCAACGAGTGCCTCTATTGAGGTAATGCTATTTTGGCGGTATTCTTCCTTTACCTGCACTCGATGTCCATTTATGGTTTGCTTCCCAGCAACCAGTTTTGAAAACGGCTGGCCTTTCGCGAAAGCAACGACGCCGGTTGTTTGGAAGTCCCTAATTTCGACGAAACCGTTTCCAATCATATCAAATGTAAAAATGTCCGGGTTGGTTTTTATCAAGCTTTCAATGTCGCGCTGAATAGCATTTAGCACTGCTGCATACGCTGTGGCCGCTCCCACCATATACTGTGTCAGGCGATTTTTTGCAATTAGATGCACCTTGGGTAGTGCCCGATTTGCTGCCCTGAGTTTTGTAGCGAAGGCATAGGACGAATATATCTCGGAAGGCAGCTTTAACCCGTAAATAAGCGAAAAAGCGTTTTGGATTGCTCGACGTGAAGAGTCATCTGCCATCACTGGCAAAATGATCCTATCCGTTGTTGCGAGGGCAATCTGTGTGTAAAGAGAAAAGCTAGGATTACAGTCCATAAAAACAGTGTCGTACTCGTTATTGAGTTGATCTAAAAAAATCTTTAACCAATCAATAACCGCAAGCCATGCATTTACCCCCGGTATGTTCCCATTGGCCAATGTGTTGACGGCGTTGGCTTGTAGCTCTAGCAGCGGATCACCGCACACCAAATCGATATTAGAAGAGATTGCCCCGTTGTACTCGCTAGGCTTGGTGATGAAGTCCTGGGCATTGAACGCGGGTGGTGCATACGGTGATGGAAGACGGAGCTGAAAGTACCCACCCAAGCTGCATCGCGGTACACGCCCCTGTCGCTCAAGCAATTTCTCGCTCCCACTGTGGTTCAACCCGCCCAAAAACAACTCAGACAAATTTGCCTGTGGACAAATGTCTATGGCCAAAACCCTCTTGGTTGGATACTTCTCTGCGTACCTCACGATTGATTGAAATGCCAAGCTTGTCTTGCCTGTACCACCTTTGTTATTCCAAAAAGCGTATTTCATGTCCATGTTTTTCTCCTTATAGTTTATTTTATATAGGACAATTCAGTGTCCATAATTAGCATAATACAGAAAAATAAGGATGTTGTCAAGTCTAAAATAGACCTATTGGTGTAACATAATATATAAATCATATATAGAAGCGACAGTGTCAGGTCTCTATGGACTGTTGCCCAAATATATTTATCTTCCAAATTGCTGTTCTTTTGTGTCATTCCCACGGGGAGCAATGAGTGACCGTCTTCTTTGCAACCAATGATATGGAGGGGCTTGACCACGCTTCACTCAGGCGGTTTAAGTTTAAGATAGAGTTCAGACCGCTTACGCCTGATGGGAATCTGCGTTTTTATAGCTCATTATTAAAAGAATTGCCGAAAGGAGAATTGTCAGAAGAAGAAATCAGCGTGTTAAAGTGTACAAAAAATCTTACCCCTGGCGACTTTGCTGTGGTAAAGGATCAGATGTCTTTTGCAGACCCTTCGGCCATTACCCATAAGATGATGATAGAGGCGCTGGCCAATGAGGTTAGATATAAGAAGGAAGCAAAAGTGGTGGGGTTTTAGCTGTAAGTTTTAAGCCTTATCTCCGGCTTCAAAATCCTGTTTCACCCTATCCAGCGCAGTCTTATCAGCAATCAGCTCCGCTGCTGTCAATGCCAGGCATTTTGCCCCTTCCATAATGGCGTTTTTGCCGTCCTCTGTAATTGTCGCATCTGCAAATTCCCTTGTATGGATATTTATATCCCTCCTGAGAAGTATGTGCGGATGGATTGTAGGCAAGATATGAGATACATTGCCGATGTCAGATGAGCCTGCATTTTTATCCAGAGGGAGATCATCTTCCTGAAAGCCAAGGGATTGCATCTGCCTTCTGTATATGTCCGCAAATGCCTTGTTCATCTTTAACGGCGCATTCATATCAGCGCCTTCTTCTATAACCAATTGACAGCCTGTTGCCGATGCAGCGCCTCTTGCGCAATTTAAGACCCTTTCTTTTACAGAATAAAGCTCGTCTAAATCCTTTGCCCTGACATAAAAACTGGCAGAGGCCTTTTCAGGGATTATATTTGGCGCTGCGCCTCCCTCGGTTATAATGCCGTGAATCCTTACATCGCCTCTCAACTGCTGTCTCATGGCATTTATGGAATTAAAGGTCTGGATAACAGCATCAAGAGCATTTATACCCTCTTCAGGATATGCAGATGCATGGCTTGCCTTGCCTTTGAAATGAAGATTAAGCCTGATTAGGCCAAGAAAAATCCTTGACACCATCCGCTTTGAAGACGGATGCGCCATCATTGCTGCATCAAGCCCTTCGAATACACCCGCCTTTATCATGGCAATCTTCCCTACACCAATCTCCTCTGCAGGCGTGCCAAGCACAACTATGCTTCCGCCTATCTTTGAAATCACATTTGAAACCGCAATGGCAGCGCCGATGGACGCAACACCTGAGATGTTATGGCCGCAACCGTGTCCTATTTGTGGTAGCGCATCCATCTCCACAAGAAGGGCAATTGCAGGCCTTTTGCTGCCAAAACCGGCGTTAAATGCGGTCTCAAGTCCGGCGACATTCTTATAAACCTTAAAACCGGATTCTTCCAATATGGAAATACAGGCAAGAGAGGTTTTATATTCTTTCAGCCCTGTTTCCGGATTGCGGTAAAAATCACAGCTTAAGGAAAAAAGCCTGTCCTTAAGTCCATCAAGGATGTTTAATATCTGCGTTTTTACTTCAGTCACCTGCATAACGAAATTAGCTCCTTAATATCCTCAATTATTACATCTGCCCCAGCCTCTTCTAATTCCTGCCTTCCCCTGAAGCCGTAGGCAGCCCCGATGGTTATAACCTCTGCCTTTTTTCCTGCCTCAATATCTATCATACTATCCCCTATAAATACAGTCTCTTTTGGCGAGGCATTGAGCTCTTTTAAGATTATCTCTATTGCCTCTGGCGCAGGCTTCTTATTCTGCACGTTGTCTCCGCCGACTATCTTCTTGAAATAATCTGAAATACTTAGTCCATCCAAAATTTTTTGCGTTAGATTTAACGGCTTATTTGTAGCCACAGCAAGTTTTTTATTCTTAAAATGCCTCAGAACATCTGCTGCGTTGGGATACAGTTTGGTCTTTACCAATAAATGCCCGCTATAATATCCCATAAATATCTCCCGCGCCTCTTTTAGAAGATTATGTCTTTCCTCAGGCAACACCTTTTCAAGAAGCACCTTAACACCCCAGCCGATACGCTCTTTTATTGCCTGATACGAAAGCTCTTCAAACTCCATTTGCCTGAGCGTCTTATTCACTGCCCAGGCAATGTCTTCGCTTGAATCAATGAGCGTGCCGTCTAAATCAAAGATTATTAGTTCTGTCCTGAACATTCTACTCCTTTATATTTAAAAGGTATGGCAACAAAAAAGCCCGCCCCGATGTTACACCGGGACAGGCTTCTTTAGGTTATATCATGACCTTTGTTTACTCAGGCATCACATTTGCTGCCTGAGGACCTTTTGGTCCTTTTACGACATCAAACTGCACCTTCTGACCTTCTTTCAGGGTCTTAAAACCATCGCCTGAAATAGCAGTAAAGTGAACAAAGACATCTTCGCCAGACTCTTGTTCAAGAAATCCATAACCTTTGGACTCATTGAACCATTTTACTGTTCCATTTGCCATTGCACAAAACCTCCTTTCAAAAATTTTCATAAGCTATAGAGGTTTTGCGTTTCAAAGCTTAAACCCAACAAAACAAAACAAGCTACAACTTACTTAGGCTGAAACTTTACCAAAAAAATATATAAATGTCAAGGATTTAAAACTAACGGTAATGTATTATTTCTTGTGTCAGAAGCAAGAAAGGGGTATCTCCATGGTAAGCCAATACCAAAACAAAAGGAGGATACCCCATGACTCAAAGAGCCACAATAGAGAATTATGCACAGGCAGTAAGGATAGTCAAGG
>JAUYHF010000002.1 GCA_030690165.1 Deltaproteobacteria bacterium
CCTTGACTATCCTTACTGCCTGTGCATAATTCTCTATTGTGGCTCTTTGAGTCATGGGGTATCCTCCTTTTGTTTTGGTATTGGCTTACCATGGAGATACCCCTTTCTTGCTTCTGACACAAGAAATAATACATTACCCGCAAAAGGAAGAAAGACTACGCGACCATCATGTAAGGAATGCAGAGTAGAAATAGACGGAAAGCAGTTAAGGCCTGAAGAGAAGAAAAGATTAGCGGCTATAAAACCAAAAGACATATTCACTTGCCCGATATGTCAGAAAACGTCCATAGTAGGTATTACAGCTAATTTCGTAATAGACCATGACCATAAAACAGGTGCTGGAAGGGAATGGATTTGTGATAGTTGCAATACTGGGTTAGGTAGATTCAAAGATGACCACGAGTTGATTCAAAGAGTTATCCATTATCTTAAAAAATATTCTTGAATAAATAGAAACATCCACTGCTGTCTAAAATAATTTAATTTCAAGAAATTCAGTGGGAATATAGGGGAATATAGAAATCATAGGGACAACCACCGGGTTTATGATGCTCTGCTTGCCATAATTGAGAAGAGTGAATACAATGATGATTCAATAATAATGATAAAAAGTCCCAACAAATCACTACACCTGACGCCGAGTACGGCGCAGGTGAGTTAAGTCGTTATCTGCTCTATCTCATGGGAGTGTTCTGGGAATTTTGTATTTTGCACCAGTGACATTTGGCTTTAATGACAAATCTCTTTTACGATATATCTTAATTTTATTCATCATCCCTTCCATAAAAACCCCATATACTGTTTAATCTTGCCTGTAATACTCGCCTTTTTACACCACTCAATCATGGTTTCTCTTTCACCAATGTATTGATAATACGGCACACCGTAACCGCAGCTTGTCTTCACCTTTTCTATGTGCAGGAGTATCAACTGGCGGACATATTGAGAAACCTTACTGCCTAATTTTTCCTTAAGCTCTTTCCCCACCGGGCTATCAAGCGCTATAGCCTCTCCACGGCCATAGAGACGGAGAACCATCGGTGTTTTATCAAAGCTTGTAAACATCATGGTCAGTTTTCCATTCTGCTGAATATGCGCTGCGGTTTCGTTGCCGCTGCCGGGATAATCAGCGTATACAATAGTTTTGTTATCCAAAATCTCAAACGTATCATGGCCTTTAGGAGACAGGTTTACATATTCGCCTTTCAGGTCGTTTGGCGCAGTAGCAACAAAAAATATTTTTTGCGCCTTGATAAAGTTTATGAGTTTTTCGTTTAATTCCAGATATGCCTCAGCCATTATGCCCCCTATTCAATCTGTAATCGTATCTCAAGCATATACAACAGCGGGGAAAAACACAAGCCCTGCCTTATATCTGTTTGCCTTTTTTATGCTCCTGTGGCATATTCTTTTTATATGAACCCTGTTAGACCTGCCTATTTATACAATGGAAGAACCAAAACCCGATTTAGGATTTTATGGGAAAGATATAATTGGCAATTGAAAATCTCTGACGGGGGTGGAGGTCTAACAGGGTGAAGTGTCCGTTTTGCAGCCATATAGAAGACAAAGTTATAGATTCCAGGCTTTCACAGGACGGCGATGTTACACGGCGGCGCAGGGAATGTCTGAAATGCGGTAAACGTTTTACAACCTATGAGAGGGTGGAAGAGGCGCTGCCTCTTGTTATTAAAAAAGACGGGAGGCGGGAGCTTTTTGACAGGACAAAGATATTAAACGGCATCATTAGGGCGTGCGAAAAAAGACCTGTCGGGATTGAGGCCATAGAAAAGGTGGTTGGCAGGATTGAAAAGGGTTTTATAGAGACGGGCGAGAGGGAGATACAAAGCTCTGCTATAGGGACCGCAGTGATGGAGGAGATTAAAACCCTTGACGAGGTGGCCTATGTAAGATTCGCCTCTGTTTACAGGGAGTTCAGGGATATAAATGAATTTATGAAAGAGCTGAAAGGGCTGCTTGAGATAAACAAAAAGAAAAAATGAATCCCAAATCCAAGATTATGCAAACTGCCATTGCCCTTGCCAGAAAAGGCATTGGCAAGACAAGCCCTAATCCGGCGGTAGGCGCCGTCATTGTAAAAAACGGCAGGATTATCGGCAAGGGTTATCACAAAAAAGCAGGCCGCGCCCATGCGGAGATAAATGCCTTAAAACAGGCGGGCATAAAGGCAAAAGGGGCAGAGATGTATGTGACACTCGAGCCGTGCAATCATTTCGGCAGAACCCCGCCATGCGCAGATGCTATAATAAAGGCAGGTATAAAAAAGGTTTTTATAGGAATGAAAGACCCGAACCCATTGGTGGCAGGAACGGGGATAAGGCGGCTCCGGAGCGCAGGAATGGATGTGGAGGTCGATATACTTGAGGATGAGTGCAGAGGTATCAATGAGGCATACATGAAATATATTACTACAAAAACACCATTTGTAACCTTAAAGCTTGCCTCAACTCTTGATGGGAAGATTGCAACCTCTACAGGGGAATCTAAGTGGATTACAGGGGAAATAGCCCGCAGATTTGCACACAGGATGAGAAGAGAAGCGGATGCAGTTATGGTTGGAATCGGAACTGTTTTAAAAGACAATCCTGAACTTACAACCCGCCTTGTCAAAGGCAAAGACCCTATCAGAATAGTTGTTGACAGTAAATTAAGGATACCTGTGAATGCCAAGGTTTTAAATACACAAAGAGGCGGTATAATTATAGCAACGACGAAAGAGAGGGGGCAGGGATCGGGGGGCAGGGGTCGGAAAATAAAAAAAATAGAAGCAAAAGGGGCGGAGATTCTGGCGCTTCCTTCAAAAACAGGAGAGGTGGATTTGAAGACCCTTATGAAGGAGCTTGGAAAGAGAGAGATAACAAACCTTATTATTGAAGGCGGCCCAACCATTGCCGCAGCGAGCCTTAAGGATGGCATTGTTGATAAAATTACAATCTTCTATGCGCCGCGGATTCTCGGAAAAGAAGGCTTGCCAATGATAGAAGGACTTGGTATAAGAAGACTAAAGGATGCTGTCTCTTTAAGCAGGCTTGAATGTAAGAGACTCGGAGAGGATATATTGGTGGAGGGGTATATAGCTCATGGTTCATAGCTCATAGTAAAAACTATCAGCTATCAGCTATCAGCTATCAGCTATGTTTACAGGCATAATACAGACTGTCGGTAAAATAAAAGATATTGAAAGGAAGAGCGGATTTGCCAGAGTAACCATTGAACATAATGGAAACCTCTCCGCTATAAATACAGGAGATAGTGTTGCCGTAGACGGCGCTTGCCTGACTGTTGTAGATTTTTCTCCTTCTGTTTTTAGGGCGGATATATCGGGAGAAACCTTGCGCCTTACAACCCTTGGAAATATCAATGCAGGCGAAAAGGTTAATCTTGAAAAATCCCTTACACCCTCAACGCCGCTTGGCGGGCATTTTGTTACAGGTCATATAGATGGTATCGGTTTTATCAAAAAAAAGACAATATCTGACGAATTTGCGGTGATAGACTTTAATATCCCTGGTGAATTGCAAGGCCAGCTTGCTAAAAAAGGCTCTGTTGCAGTGGATGGCATAAGTCTTACAGTGGTGGATATTTTTGAAAATGGATTCAGGACTGCCGTTATCCCCCACACATTGAGAGATACTACCCTGTCCGGCAAAACAAAAGGGGATAATGTCAATATAGAGACAGATATAATTGCAAAATATGTGCAGAGGTTTTTATTAACATATAATAAACAGGGCATTGACGAGACATTCTTAAAGGGACATGGGTTTATAGAGGGGTAATACTATGCAAGAAGGCGTAAAAGGCAGGCTCAAGGATATGAGCGCGGCAGACATTATACAGACGCTTTACCTGGGGCGCAGGACTGCGGCTGTAAACATAGGCTCGGAGGAAGGGGCAGGCAGGATATTTGTGGAAAATGGCAATATCGTCCATGCCTCGTTCAGAGGGCTTTCAGGCGAAGACGCCTTATATCATCTGCTCTCATGGGAGGACGGAGAATTTGAGATTGAAATGGATGTTAAAACGCAGGAAAAAACAATATCAGCCAATGTTGAACACCTGCTTCTTGAGGGCATGAAAAGGCTTGATGAAGCAAATAAGGGCGGCTTGGATAAAGAAAGGCTGTTTGGCGTCGGAGAAAAAGAATCTATCCATCTGATAAAAAGGCTGATTGAATTGGGCATCCTTAAAAAGAGGGAAGGATAATCTTGGACAGGGTAAAACACATAGCAATAATAGGGGCAAACAGGGAAGGCTTAAGTCTTCTGCCAACCCTTCTGCAGGACAAGACCCTCAATATAGAGATGATTGCAGACAATAATAAAAATGCCCTTCTTTTTAAACTTGATGAGCTTGGCTACAGGCTTGACATACGCACCACATCCAACCTTGAAGATATAAAAGTCCTTGAGAATCTGGACATTATCATCAATGCATCTGAGGATGCCGGTCTCCAGGAATTTCTCCAGCAGGCTGAATTCCGCAATGTTGAAAAACTCAGCCCCCTGAGCGCAAAGCTCATCTTGGGCATGAAGGATAAAAAGCTGCTGCTTAAGGAGCAAGGGATTGAGAGCCATGCCGCGCTTCTCTCCTCACTCAGGGAGGTTGTTGACGCCATAAGGCTTACAAGCGACAGGAAGGAGGTTCTCTCATTAATCTTAAGACTTGCCATAGAATCCACAAATGCGGGAAAAGGTTCCCTCATGCTCCTGGACAAGGACAGCAAATATCTTAAGGTGGAAATAGCAGAGGGGATGGAAGAAGAGATTATCAGGAAGGTGAAACTTCCCCTCGGTATAGGGATTGCCGGAAAGGTTGCACAGGACGGCAAACCCCTCCTCATATCCGGAAAGGCGTCTGAAATAGAATTCCAGCGGGTAAAAGAGCGCAGCGATGTCAAAAGCGCGCTGTGCGTCCCTTTAATAATGAACGGCACAGTAATAGGCGTCATAAATGTGAACAGCACCGAGTCAATACATACCTTTACTCAGGACGACCTTGCATTTCTCACAAGGCTTGCCGGCCTTGCAACCGAGGTTATCCTTCGCTCAAAAGAATATGAGGAGATGAGATGGAATACCATCAAATTCAGCCTCTGGAAAGAAATAAACATGCTGCTCGGGATGAGCAAATCGCTGGAAAAAAGGCTGAACAGTGTATGCGACAAATTGTCGAAATTCATAGAAGACCTCGGCTGTTCAATATATGTATTTAATGAGGACACACAGATGCTTCACCTTAAGGCATCGAGCCTCGTGGATATGAAAGCGGTTGGCTCATTTGCCATAAACAAAGGCGAAGGCATAGATGGATGGGTGGCAAACACCGGCAAAGGTGTAATACTCGCCGACAAGGAAAGCCAAGGAGATGAGATTAAGAAGATATATTTCTCCCTCCCCATGATGGCGGAAGACAAGGTGGCGGGTGTCATCAGCGGGCAACTGGTTTCATCAAAAGGGCTTCTGCCATATCAGGAGTCATTCTTAAAAGAGATCAGCGTACCCATTGCTGAAACAATAAACAGCCACCAGAAACAGGAAAGGCAGTTTTTAAAATCAAACAAGATGATAGCAGTGGATGAAACAGGGCTGGAAATAATCTCCATCACAGACTCTGAGAAACTGCCAAACATAATTGCCACAGCCGCGGCAGCCATTATCGGGGCAGACGGCTCAACACTAAGGATAAGGCATAATGGAACAACAAAATACCAGCTTCGCGCCGCCCGCGGCCTTGATGATGAAAAAATACGGGCCTCGTTCCTGCCGGCAGAAAAGGATATACTCCATGAGGTAATTAAGACCAGAAAGGCCGTTATAAAGGATTTTTCAAAAGAGACAAGTCCCCTTGTGGTCTCGCTTTTATCTTATCCACTTAAGAGAGAGGGAAAGGTAACCGGGGTTCTCACATTGTTTAATAAGATTGCGCCGGGAACGTTCTACCCTGAACACTTCACTAAAACAGATATGGAAATACTTGGCAGATTTATGGTTTATGTAGAAAAGGCGCTGTTGAATATAATGCTGCAGGAAGAAGGAAAAAACAGGGCGCAGGATATGCTGGATGGAATTATGATTGGAAAAGAATTTTTAGAAAGGCGTGCAGAAGAAGAGATTAGCAGGGCAAAAAGGTTTGGGAAGAGGTTTATGCTTATGATTATACATATACCAAACTTAAACACATATAACCAGGAGCAGGAAAAAGGGAAAAAACTGATTGCCGCAATCCTCGATGTTTTAAAGGAAAAGGTGAGAAACTTTGATGTCGTGGCAAAGTTGGATAACGAAAGGCTTGCAGTCCTGTTTTTAGAGTCTGACGAAGGGGCTATACGGTTAGTCAGCAAGCTATGCAATGCTGTAGAGGATGGAAAACTTTTTGATAAAAGTCTTTTCAAAGAAGAAATCGGAATCCGATACGGATACGCAATATTTCCTGATGACGGCGAAACAGTTGAGGCGCTTCTCAAAAAAGCCGGCCCAAGGGTGGAAATAAAGGTTACAGGAGATGCGGACAAATGGATATAGATTATGATAATTAAAGTAAGATTTTTCTCAATGCTGAAAGGGAAGGTGGGTAAAGAAGAGGCAAGCCTGTCTATCCCGGAAAACACCTCTGCTTATCAGTTAAAAAATATACTAAAAAATGAATTTCCTGCAATAGCGGAATTTATTGATAAAAATATTATGATTTCTGTCAATCAGGAATTTGCCGATAAAAACACCATTATAAAAGACGGCGATGAGGTGGCGCTATTGCCGCCATTCTCAGGCGGATAAGATAATATGGATTTGATAAGGATACAAAAAGAAGATTTTCAGGTAAGCGCGGAAGTGGAGCGGGTCAAAGCTGCGTCTAAAAGCATAGGCGGCATCGTTGTATTTGTTGGCACGGCACGAGATATATCAAAAGGTACGGAGATAGTAAAACTTGATTTTGAACATTATCCAGTCATGGCGGAAAAAAAACTGAAAGAGATTAGAGATACGGCGCTGAAAAATTTCAACATAATTGAGATGGGAATAGTCCATAGAATCGGACATATAAACATCGGGGAAAATATTGTTTTAATCGTAGCGGCGGCGCAGCATAGAAATGATGCATTTATGGCATGTGAGTGGGCAATAACAGAACTCAAGAGGATTACCCCTATATGGAAAAAAGAGACGACAAAAAAAGGGGAGATCTGGGTGGAGGAACATCCATGATTACCGTCGGCATATTAACAATGAGCGATAAGGGTTCTCGCGGGGAGCGGGAAGACTTAAGCGGCAAGGAAATAGAGAAAATGATTAAAGACCTTCCTGCGAAGGTAATGGCATACGAAATAATCCCTGACGAGGCTGATATTATAAAGAAAAAAATTATAGAATTTGTGGATAAAAAGAAAGTAGATTTAATACTTACCACAGGCGGCACAGGCGTAAGCCCAAGGGATGTTACGCCAGAGGCAACAAAGGCTGTCATAGACAGAGAACTCCCCGGCATGGCAGAGGCAATGAGAATGGAAAGCCTTAAAAAAACCCAAAATGCAATGATATCAAGGGCTGTCTGCGGAATCCGCAAACAAACCCTTATCATAAACCTTCCCGGAAGCCCAAAGGCCGTAAGGGAAAATCTTGCAGTAGTCCTGCCTGCAATAAATCATGCTGTGGAGAAGATAAAGGGAAGTCAGGAGGAGTGCGGAAAGACTTAAGCGGCCTTTAGATGTTTAACCTTTATCTTCTTTCGACTCTGTTTTACCCTCCATAGATCATACTGCATCTGCTGTGCAAGCCAGCTCTCCGGCGTAGTATCAAAGGCAATGGAAAGCCTTACTGCCATTTCAGGGCTTACGCCGGTATGCCCGTTAAGCAGTTCAGAAAAAGCCTTGCGGCTTACACCAATGGCATTTGCCGCTTCTGTTATGGTAATACCTAACGGCTCTATACAAAGCTTCTTTATAACCTCTCCCGGGTGCGGCGGATTGTGCATCATAGTTTTACCTCCTGTTTAGTGATAGTCCAGATAATCAATATCAATGACATCATGCTTTTCGAATTTAAAAATAACCCTCCAGTTACCGCTCACCTCAACTGCCCAGAAGTCTTTTAGCTTTCCTGATAGTTTATGAAGCCTCAGCCCTTGTAACCCTATTAGTTACAAGATTCAAGTAAAAAATAGGTATGGAATTTATTACGAGAGGCTAAAGCAGGAAAAAACAGGGCATAGCATTTGAGATACAAGACCCTTATCTCTATACTCCTCTGCAAGAATTGACAAATACTCCTCTACGTTATCCATCTGTGAATTATCTCCATGTTATCTGTTTGTGTAAAAGAACGGTTTAACGTATCGGATGAATTTTATTAGCCTTTATCAGGGACTAATATTCACAATTGAATGTTATAGTAAGCACTAAAAATAAATAGACATCGTAGCTCAAGGCTTTAGCCTTGAAAGTCTTGAGAAACCTCAAACCTGAAGGTTTGAGCTACAGAAGAATGTTAACTTATTTATGTCGTTCACTATAGTCCCTTTCGAATTAAAGGGAACACGCTGGAACCGCAAGAATTGAGGGGAGAAATAAAGAATGAACTTAAGAAGGTAATTTTAGCTTTTGAAAATGCGGGTAAAGCTTATCGTAGGTTGTCTGAAGGTGTTCCGGTAAAACCCTGACCTCTCCTATTACAGGCATAAAATTGGTATCGCCGTTCCATCTTGGAACTATGTGAAAGTGGAGATGCTCTTCTATTCCTGCCCCTGCCTCTTTGCCCAGATTCATGCCGATATTAAATCCCCCCGGGTTCATTTCTTTTTTCAGGATTGCCGCAGAATCTTTGATGAGCTTAAAAAGCTCTAAAGTTTCTTCTTTTTCCATATCTTCTAACTGGCTTGTGTGTTTCCACGGATACACAAGAAGATGGCCGTTGTTGTAAGGAAATTTATTCATCATAACAGCCGCAAAATTACCTTTGTAAAGAACCAACTCCTTTTTGTCATCCTTGCTGTACCCTTTGCAAAATATGCACTGATTAGATTTTTGTCCGAAGATATACTCTGCGCGCCAGGGAGCCCAAATCTGTTTCACCCTGTTAGACCTCCCTTTGTCCCGTGAGCCTAACTATGAATTTCCTCCCTTTATTTTTGTAATGAAAGGAATTGTTTTGATTAGGTCTAACTGGGTTCATATTTCTCTGTTATTTGTTTACCCTTTTTTTTAGTTCTTTGCCGACTTTGAAGAACGGCGTTTTCTTTGCCAGAATATCTATAGTTTCTCCTGTCTTAGGGTTTCTGCCCTTTCTGGCCTTATGCCCCTTGACCTTAAAACTGCCAAACCCCCTGATTTCTATCTTGTCTCCTTTTGCAAGGCTGGCTGTCATGCTGTCAAATATTTCATCCACAACTATCTCCACATCTCTTTTTGTGAAATTTTTAACCCTTTCAGCCACTTTTTCTACAAGACCACTTTTTATCATTTTAGAGACCTCCTCATGTAAAGTCAAAAAACATGATGTCTGGTTTTATATGCTATACGGAAAAAGATACTGTAACCCGTATCCACCTTTTAATTTCTTTAACATCTGACCTGCGGCGTCGCCAAAGATAATATCCCACAGTCTAATGCCCTTTTTCTCCGAATATAAAACAACCGGTTTGCCCTTTATATTGGACATGGAAGCTGCAATATCGATAGCATCCTGAAAATTGCCAATCTCATCAACTAATCCAATCTCTTTTGCCTGTTGTCCTGAAAATATCCTGCCATCGGCGATTTTTTTGACTACATCAACCTTTAACTTCCTATTTTCAGCCACGACATCCACAAATTGCCGATGCACATCATCTATAACATTCTGGAGAAGCTTTTTCTCGTTCTCCTTCATACTTCTGAGAGGAGAACCTATATCCTTATATTCTCCGCTCTTTATTACATAGCCCTTAAAACCTATTTTGCTCAGCAATCCTTCCGCATTTGCAAATTCCATGATAACGCCGATGCTGCCTGTAATAGTTCCTGGGTTGGCAATAATTTTATTGGCTGCCGCCGCGATATAGTAACCACCGGAAGCGGCCACGGCGCCCATGGAAGCGATCACCTTCTTTTTAGCGCTTACCCTTTTTATCTCTCTATAAATCTCCTGAGAAGGCCCGACCCCGCCGCCAGGCGAGTTTATCCTTACAACTATAGCCTTTATATCGTCCCTTTCTCCAAATTCTTTAATCTGTTTGTTGATTGATTCCGGTTCGGTTATTATTCCCTCCACCTCTACCACAGCTACTTTATCGCCGAAGGGAAGACCGCCGCCGCTCAGAAGAACAATAAAGAATATAAAAAAAAGAAAAAAGAAGAGACCTGCAATGCCTAATACCCATTTTATATATTTCTTTCTCATATAGCGCTGTCAGATAGCTGCCTTCTCCTCCGCCTTTACTAATCCCTTGAGGCCAAGACCTATCTTCCTTTCATCAGGGTCCACATTTAACACCTCTGTTTCCACTTTATCCCCAACAGTTATTTCTAATCCTTTTTTCTTTTCTCTGATTAATTCCGACACATGTATAAGACCTTCCACACCATCCTCCAACTCTACAAATGCCCCGAAATGCGCTATATTTGTTATCCTGCCGCTGACAGATATGCCTGCGTGGTATTTTCCCCCAATTTCCCGCCAGGGATCTTTTTGAACCGCCTTTATACTGAGGGAAAGCCTTTCTTTGTCTTTATCTACATTCAAAATTTCCGCCTCTATCTCCTGGCCTTTTTGAAAAAGCTCTGTTGGGTGTTTTATTTTATTCCATGACATATCAGATATATGCACCAATCCATCCACACCTTCTTCTATGCCGACAAAAACACCGTAATCCGCAATGTTTTTTACAACACCCTTAACCCTTGCCCCTTTTGGATATTTTAACGTCAGTTCATCCCATAGACTTGGTTCAATTTGCTTGCGGCTTAAAAACAGTTTCTTATTTGCATGATCTATTTCTAATATTTTTACCTCTACTGTGTCTCCAATTTTGAATGTTTGAGAAGGATGCTTTATCTTTGCCCAGCTTAATTCAGACAGATGCACCAGCCCTTCTAAACCTTCTTCAAGCTCCACAAATACCCCGTAGTCCGCTATGCTGGAAACCTTACCCATGACCTTTGCCCCAACCTGATATCTTTCCTTGGCCGTGTCCCAGGGGTTAGGTTTCATTTGTTTTAAGCCAAGGGATACTTTATTTTCTTCTTTATTAAACTTGATAATTTTAACAGATATTTTGTCGCCGATATTAAAGACATCCGACGGATGTCTTATTTTTCCCCATGACATGTCAGTAATATGCAGAAGCCCGTCTATTCCGCCAAGGTCAACAAAGACGCCGTAATTTACAATATTTTTTACAACACCATCAACAATCTTTCCCTCCTCTAATGTATGTATGGTATGTATGGTATCTTTGTTTGTCCGTTCCCTTTCTTCTTCCAGGATAGCCCTTCTTGATACAACAATATTGGATTTTTGCCTGTCATACTGCAATACCTTAAACATGAAAGAACTATTAATAAGCTGGTCAGGATTATTTACAGGCATTAAGTCTGCCTGAGATCCTGGTAGAAAGGCGGTAAGGCCGTTTAAATCAACGTTGAAACCGGCTTTTATCTTCTGGATTATTCTCCCCTCTACAGCCTTACCGGTCCCATACGCCTCCTCTATCCCGCGCCATGCCATTATCTGCCTGGCCTTTTCTTTTGAGAGAACCACATAACCATTTTCATCTTCGGCGTTTTCCAGCAGTGCCTCTATCTCATCCCCCACCTTAACCTGCGGGATTCCGTTTGCATCAAGAAACTCTTTTAGCGGTATGTGGCCTTCTGCTTTGTATCCGATATCAACTATAATCACATCCTTTGCAATGCAGAGCACTTTCCCCTTTATAACCTCGCCAACCTGCGGTTCTTTAATGGCCTTTTCGTAAAACGCTTCATTGTTGTCGCTGGTTGATATTGCTGTATCAATCTTATCTGACATTGTATCCGACACTTTACAACTACCTCCTGATCTATTTAATCAGCCACTGATAGATACATTCAGGGGCAGGCGTAGATATATCACACCCGGAACTAAAGTTCAATCATTGTAATAGCGGAGTGACAGCGGAGAATAAAGGGCTGGATTAGATTAGACCATGCCAGAATGTTATTCTATAACATCCAACTCTATGGGCTCTACCTTAATACCTTTATCGGATAGGAACTTGACAGCCTTATCTATCTCGCCAGCCTCACCTTCCAACTCCAGCGCTACAAGGCCAAGTTTGTCCGATATATTTGCCTGTCTTATATTCGTCACGACCTTATACAATTTGCCGACCTGATATATAAATGGTTCCTTGATAAATTCAGGCGGATAGGTAAGGTAAAATCGTTTTTTCAATGTATTCCTCCGGCGATAGCAGGGATAATGGAAACATCATCGCCCTTTTTAAGCTCTGTGTCTATATTATTTTTGAATCTTATATCCTCGTCATTGACATAGATATTTACAAAACGTCGGAGTTTGCCGTCACCCTCGCATATCCTTTCTTTTAAGCCTGGATAATTCCTTTCCATATCGTCTATAACATCTTTTACAGTCTTGCCTTCTGCAGAAACCTCATCCTGACCATTGGTCAGCTTTCTAAGCGGCGTCGGGATCCTTACCTTTACAGACATTGTTTACCTCCTTATAAATACGGGTTATGGGTTATGGGAAGACAACTATATCTTCTTTATTTTAAGCCTGAAATATTCCCCTTCTTTCTTCACCTCAACAATCCTGTGTCCTTCCTCCTTTATGCTCTTTGGAACATTCTGTATCGGCTCTCCGTCATCCAACACAATCTCTAAAACCTGGCCTGCATCCATACTCTCAAGCTTAAGCTTTGTCTTTACAAAGTTGATAGGACATAAAACGCCCCTTAAATCCAGTGAATCATCTGCCTTTATATCTGCCATTTGTGCACCTTTCCTGTTGTTATCGGTTCGCCGCTTTTAAAAACAGGCTCCATAAATTTCATATAGCTGTCCAGCCCGACCCTGTCAATGGTTGAACCAATACGCTCGCCCCTCTTTCCATTTATTTTGTACCACTCAATCGTTTTTTCTATAACCTCAGGAACCTTTTCGTCCGGGATAAAAATGGCTGCATCGTCCGACTGTCTCGGATGTCTGCCATGCCTTCCGCCAATCCTTACAAAATGGCCGTATCTCTTTGCCTGCCATGATTCTGTAGGGCATGCCCTTATGCAATCGCCGCACCAGATGCACTTCAGCGGGTCGTATATGGGTTTTCCTGTTTCAGGGTGAGCTACTATAGCGCCTTCCTTGCAAGCCTTGCTGCATATTGTACAGCCTGTGCATGTATCCTCATCCCATATAGGCTCCACCACTCCCTGAAAGCCAAGATCCATCTCTTTTGTCCTTGCACAGTCAATTGGACAGCCGGAGAATGAAATCTTGAATTTATGATAACACGCAGTGCCGAAATATTTTTCATCAACCATCCTTGCCATTGCCTGAGTGTCTGTCAGACCATTTGGATTGTATTCACAACCCCCGCATGCGGTTGGCACCCTTACCCGCGGGCCGCAAGATGCAACCTTCTGGCCTATCTTCTCAAGGTCTCTGACCATGTTGTCAAAGTCTTTATAGTCAACATAAAGTATCTCAAGAGATTGCCTGAAGCTTAAATGCACCACGCTTTTTTTGCTGTATTTATCCGCTATTTTTGAAATCTCAATCAATTTTTTTGTATCAATCCTTCCGCCAGGGCACCTGAGCCTTACTGTAAACTGATCCTTTTGACGCTGTTTTATAAAACCGCCGGATTTGAGGTCATTGAAATCTACCTTTACCTCCTGGCCGTCTTTTTTAACGGGGATGCGGGTTACCTTGTCCTCTATAAACTTGTCAACCATTCTAAATCTCCTTAAAATAATTTACTAATTACAATTCAAATCTAAAATCATGTAACGACCATAATACTATACTGCGAAAAAAAATCCAATACATCTTTAAATGCATCTTTAAATGCAGATGATAGCCGGTCTGTTACCTGCCTGCCTTTACCGCATAAACCTTGCCTTCTTTCCCTATAATATCGTCAAACTCAGAGAGTCTTGCATTTATTATTCTGGGCGCGCCTATTTTGTCCTGCAAAGCCTCCTGGGTTTTTAGACCATTTCCTGTTATTGAGATAACAATTGACTCATTCTTTGGTATCCTTCCCTGTAGAATGAGTTTCTTTGTTACACCAAGAGTGACGCCGCCTGCGGTTTCAGCAAATATCCCTTCTGTTTCCGCAAGAAGTTTCATTGCGTCAATAATCTCTTCGTCTGACACATCTTCAGCCCATCCATTGCTTTCTCTTATAGTTTTTGCCGAATAATATCCGTCTGCCGGATTGCCGATTGCCAGCGATTTTGCAATGGTCTTTGGTTTTACCGGTCTTATAAGTTCTGTCCCTTCTTTGACAGCAGTAACAATCGGAGCGCAGCCGGTTGCCTGGGCGCCATAGACCTTTGTATCAACTTGATCAATAAGGCCTATCTTTTGGAATTCTTTAAAGGCCTTCCATATCTTTGTAATAAGCGAACCGCCTGCCATCGGCACAACAATATGCTTTGGCGCATGCCAGCCGAGCTGTTCAACTATCTCATAACCAAATGTCTTGCTCCCCTCCGCATAATAAGGCCGTATGTTTATATTCACAAATGCCCAGTCGTATTTGCCGGCTATCTCGCTGCACAAACGGTTGACCTCGTCGTAATTGCCTTTAATGCTGATGACATTTGTTCCGTAGACAAGCGTCCCGAGGATTTTTGTCTGCTCCAGGTCATGAGGAATAAATACGTAACTCTCCATGCCGCACGCTGCCGCATTGGCCGCAACCGAGTTGGCAAGATTGCCTGTAGATGCGCACGCAACAACCTTAAAGCCGAACTCCATTGCCTTTGATATGGCAACAGCCACAACCCTGTCTTTAAATGAGAGGGTCGGGTAATTTACTGCATCATTTTTCAGATAAAGCTCTTTTACACCGAGAACCTTTTCAAGATTTCTTGCCCTTACCAGAGGGGTAAATCCCACATCAACACCTACTGCCGGTTCACCGTCTATCGGCAGAAGTTCTTTGTAACGCCACATATTCGGCGGTCTCTTTGAAATTATTTCCCTTGTGACGGCCTTTTTTATCTTTTCATAATTATAGTCAACTTCAAGAGGGCCAAAGCAAAGCTCGCACACATGCAGCGCCTCTTTTGGATACCCCTTGCCGCATTCCCTGCATTTCAGACCTTTTACATAACTCATATTTTTCTCCTTTCAAGGCTAAAGCCTTGAGTTACTGGTAGCCGCAGGCTTTAGCCTGCGGTAACTCAAACCTTTAGGTTTGAAGTTATTTTAGTAATCGTGCAATAAAAAAGGCCTCTCCTTGAAATCAAGAAGAGGCCTTAAAACCTAATCTTATCTTTCAAGGCTTGCATATAAGCCTTGACGGAATTAGCACCTGACCTCCGATGTTACATCAGAGCGGTTGCTGTGGCTTCAAAGGGCCTGTCCCTCCGCCACTCTGGATAAGAAGCATCCGTTATTAAATTGTTATAAAATCTATAATATATTTGAAAATAATTGTCAAGGAGAAAAGGCAAAAATGTAAAGCCAAAATAGAAATGTCCTATTCTTACCAAAATAGAAATGTCCTGTTTTATGTATCAGCCTCCCTCAATTCTTTTTTGTTTATATCTTTATATCTGTCAGCATGTTTACTGTAGTTCAATCTCCTCCATGGAT
>JAUYHF010000003.1 GCA_030690165.1 Deltaproteobacteria bacterium
CATCCATGGAGGAGATTGAACTACAGTAAACATGCTGACAGATATAAAGATATAAACAAAAAAGAATTGAGGGAGGCTGATACATAAAACAGGACATTTCTATTTTGGTAAGAATAGGACATTTCTATTTTGGCTTTACATGTCAAGAAAAGTTAGTTGACTTTCCTTGTCCGGCGGATTATGTTATTAAAAACATCTCCCCGATAGAAACACTCGGGGATAAACGGAGAAATCTTTATGGGAGATAAAGAGAATATAAATCAGAAGAGTCCTACTGAGTTCACGCCAAAGCGGTGGGTTGGCTTAAAGGTTTTTGGAATTATCCTTATTCTTCTTGGAACAATAAATATTATATTTTATTTGAAGATGGGGATAGAGGCTCAGGGATTCTATATCCTGATGGTAGCCGCCGGGGTGGTGTTATTTATAATAAGTTTATGGAGAAATTATGAATGAGACAGCGGCAACACGTATTAAAAATATACTTCAGACCGTAATCATACAATATATCTATGCCGGCGAGCCTGTTGGCTCAGGGATGGTGAGCAAGAGGCATATTCCACACCTAAGCCCCGCCACAATAAGGCATATCATGTCGGAGATGGAGGAGATGGGGTATCTGATGCAGCCACATGCCTCTGCGGGCAGGATACCTACTGATAAAGGCTTCAGATTTTATATTGACAGTATCCTGAAGATAAAGGAGCTGCCCCAGGCAGAGAGAGAAAAGATAAATGCACGGTGTCAGAGGTCACAGGAGATTGAAAATATAATGTCCGATGCGTCAAGCATCCTGTCGTCCCTGTCAAATTGCATGGGTGTTGTTCTTGCCCCAAGGTTTGATAATGTTTTTATAAAGCACATTGAATTTATAAGGCTCGGCAGGACACAGGTTATGATGCTGCTTGTTTCCAACTCGGCCATTGTCCAGAATTATATTGTCAGGATAGAAGAAGACTTGAAGCAGCATGACCTTGAAAGGATGTCGGCTTATTTAAACAGTATTGCAAAGGGGTTGACACTGCGGAAGCTCAAGAAAAAGATAATAGAAGAGATGAGGAAGGAAAAAACCCTTTACGACCGGCTTATGGCAAAGGCGCTTAAATTAAGCAAGGCCGCCCTGGATGAGGGCAAAAACAGAAATGCCGGCAATATATATGTGGAAGGCAAGGCCAATATATTTGACCAGCCTGAATTCATTGAAGACGCGGAAAAGATGAAACTCCTCTTCAAAACATTTGAGGAGAAATCGGTTCTGGTGAAGGTGCTTGATAAGGCTATGGACGCCAATGGCGTTCAAATATTTATCGGCCCTGAGAGCGGATTTGATGAAATCAGGGAGTGCAGCGTTGTAACCGCGCCTTACAGCAACAACGGCAATATATTTGGAACCCTTGGGATAATAGGGCCTATGAGGATGAATTACTCCAGGGTCATACCTCTGGTAAATTATACCGCGGATCTTTTAAGCGATATAATGGCCAGAAGAGAAGCGGTGTAAGAAACAGTGTCAAAGTGTCAGAGTATCAGAGTAACAACTTTGACTCTCTGAATCTTTGACTCTTTGACACTTTTATGGGGGGAATACATGGGAGAGCAGGAAAAAGAGGACATAGAAATAGAATCCCCTGATAAAGACCTTCAGGGACAGGCGGAAATAAAAAGGCTCAATCTTTGCCTTGAGCAAAAGACAAAAGAGGCAGAGGCAGCCTTTGATAAATTTTTAAGGGCATGCGCAGACCTTGAAAACTACAAGAAGCGGGCAGAAAAAGAAAAAGGTGAATTGATAAGCTTTTCAAATGAAAGGTTTATAAAAGAGGTCCTCCCTGTAGTGGATAACCTTGAAAGGGCAATTGACCATATAGAGGATGAATCAGATCTTGCCGCTGTGAAAGATGGAATAAAACTTGTCCTTGATAATCTTTTGGCTGTCCTAAAAAAGTTCGGCGTTGAGGCGGCCTCTGCAATGGGCGATAAATTTGACCCAACAAGGCATGAGGCAATAAGCCAGGAAGAGATATTGAACTCTGATCCGGGAACTATTATTAAGGAGTTTCATAAAGGTTATTACCTTAACGGCAGGCTTTTAAGGCCTGCCATGGTTGTTATAGCAAAGGCGACGGAAAAGTCTAAGGAAAAAGAAGAGACAGAGGAAGGGAGGACTGAAAAGCAGAGTCAGAGAGCCATAGAGTCAGAGTAAAGACTTTGACTCTCTGAATTTTTGACTCTTTGACACTATTTTATGGGCAAGGTAATCGGCATAGATCTGGGCACAACCAATTCCTGTGTTGCTGTTATGGAAAACGGCAGCCCTGTTGTCATACCTAATCAGGAGGGGGGAAGGACAACCCCTTCTGTCGTGGCTTTTACCGATTCAGGAGAGAGGCTTGTCGGACATGCCGCTAAGAGACAGGCTGTTGTAAATCCATCCAACACATTATATGCGATAAAAAGACTAATCGGCAGACGCTATGATACCCCTGAGGCAAAACGGACAAAGGAGCTAGTGCCGTTTAAAATAGTTGAAGCGCCAAACAGCGATGCATGGGTAGAAATCAAGGGTAAAACCCTGTCTCCGTCAGAGATATCCGCCATAGTTCTCCAGCGGATGAAGGAGATAGCCGAGGATTATCTCGGAGAAAAGGTGTCAGATGCTATAGTAACTGTGCCTGCATATTTTGATGACAGCCAGAGGCAGGCAACAAAAGACGCCGGGCAGATAGCAGGGCTGAATGTCATGAGGATTATAAATGAGCCTACCGCGGCCGCCCTTGCCTATGGTCTTGATAAGAATAAAATGGGAAAGGTTGCCGTGTTTGACCTTGGCGGAGGGACATTTGATATATCAATCCTTGAATTGAATGAAGGTATTTTTGAGGTCAAGGCGACAAACGGCGACACTTTTTTGGGCGGTGAGGATTTTGACCAGAGGATAATAGATTTTCTTGTGGAGGAATTTTTAAAGGAAATTGGCATAGACCTGACACAGGATAAGATGGCGCTTCAGAGGCTCAAGGAGGCGTCAGAAAAGGCGAAGTGTGAATTGTCATCGGTTTTTGAAACAGAGATACATCTCCCCTTCATATCTGCTGACAACACAGGGCCAAAGCACATTAGAAAAAAGATAACCAGAAGCGAGTTTGAAAAAATGACAGGCGACCTTGTTGAGAGGCTCGTTATGCCATGCCACATTGCGCTATCGGATGCTGGACTTGAACCAAAGGATATAGATGAAGCAATCCTCGTGGGCGGCATGACAAGAATGCCGCGGGTAGTTAAAAAGGTTGAGGAGATATTTTCAAGGCCTCCGAACAAAGGGGTAAATCCTGACGAGGTTGTTGCTATTGGCGCTGCTATCCAGGGCGGCGTTCTGAAGGGCGAGGTAAAGGATATAATCCTGCTTGATGTCATACCGCTTTCCATCGGCCTTGAAACCAGAGGAGGGGTATTTACAAAACTGATACCAAGAAATACAACGATACCCACAAGAAAGAGCCAGATATTTTCTACTGCTTCGGATAATCAGACAATGGTTGCTATACACATACTTCAGGGCGAAAGGGAATTGGCTGCGGACAACAAATCCCTCGGAAGGTTTGAATTGGTTGATATCCCGCCGCAGCCTATGGGGGTTCCGCAGATAGAGGTGACCTTCGATATAGACGCCAACGGCATCCTTCATGTCTTTGCAAAGGATATTGGAACAGGCAAGGAACAATCGATAAAGGTTACAGCCTCATCGGGCTTAAGCCGCGTAGAGATAGAAAAAATCATAAAAGACGCGGATGCCCATCAGGAAGAGGATAAAAAAAGGAAAGAGATTGTTGATGCGAGAAACACTGCGCACGGCCTTATATATACGACAGAGAAATTGCTTTCCGAGACTGGAGGCCGGATTAAAGAGGCTGACAGGAATGTTGTGAGAGACGCATTGAATGTATTGAAAAATGCGATAGAAGGTTCAAATCCAGAAACTATAAAGGCTGCTACAGACAGATTGTTTCAGGCGTCAACAAGATTGACAGAGGGGATGTAAGGATGGCAAAAGACTTTTATGAAATATTGGGCGTTGACAGAGGCGCCTCTGATGAGGAGATAAAAAAGGCATACAGGCAGCTTGCCCACAAATATCATCCTGATAAACATTCTGGCAATAAAGCTAATGAGGAGCATTTTAAGGAGATAAATGCCGCTTACGAGGTTTTGAAAAACCCTGATAAGAGGGCGCAGTATGACAGATTCGGATATGCGGAGACAGGGGCGGGCTTTGGACCAGGGGCCGGGTTTGGCGCTGATTTTCAGGATTTGTTCGGCGATGTGTTTGGAGATTTCTTTGGGGCAGGCAGAAGACGCGCAAGGGGGCAGCGCGGTGCGGATTTTAGATATGATCTGGAGGTTACCTTTGAAGAGGCAGCCTTTGGCGCAGAAAAAAAGATAAAGATTCCTAAGACAGCCAAATGCCAGAAATGCAATGGAAGCGGCGCAAAACATGGAACATCTCCCGCACAATGTCCAACCTGTCATGGAAGGGGGCAGGTCAGCTACCAGCAGGGCTTCTTCAGTATATCCCGCCCATGTTCCCACTGCAGGGGTGAAGGGACTATCATAAAAGATCCCTGCGCTGAATGCAGCGGCATGGGCAGGGTAAGGGAGATAAAAAGTCTCAACGTAAAGGTTCCACCCGGAGTTGAAACAGACACAAGGCTTAGGTTTTCTGCTGAGGGGGAGGGGGGTATCCACGGAGGGCCTCCTGGTGACCTCTATATAATCATAAACGTCAAACCTCATCCCATATTCCAGAGACAGAATGATGATATAATATGCGAGGTTCCGGTAAGTTTTCCTCAGACGTCGCTTGGTTGTGAGATAGATGTTCCAACACTTGAGGGAAGCGTCAAGCTCAAGATCCCTGCCGGAACCCAGTCAGGGAAGGTATTCAGGCTTAAAAACAAGGGCATAGCCTCGCTTCGGACAGGCCAAAGGGGAGACCAGAATGTAATTATAAAGGTAGAAACCCCGACAAGGCTTACATCCCGGCAAAAAGAACTTATGGAAGAGTTTGCCAGAATAAGCGGAGAAGAGACAAATCCAATAAAAAATAATTTTTTGGAAAAGGTAAGAAACCTGTTTGAATGAAAGATAAACCAAAAGTTAGAAGTCAGGAGGTAGGCGCAGGCTTTAGCCTGCGGCTTAAACGCAACCTAAAGGTTGCGGCTACCAGTTTACTATTCGCTGCTTACTGCATACTGCTTACTGGTACAGCCTTTGCCTTGGAATCATCGCCCCCCGCCGCTGCTCAACCCATGCCCATCGCAAGGATTGGCGTTATTCTGCCTTTGAGCGGAAAGTATGCCACATTCGGGGAGCAGGCATTAAAAGGAATATTGCTTGCAGCAGGCATATTTGAAACAAAGGAACAAGAGGGCAAGGGGGCAAGGAGGCAAGATAATATCCAAACCGCGAATGTGGAAATAATTATCAAAGATACCAGAGACGATCCGATTGCATCGGCAAATGCTGTGGAATATCTTGCCTTAAATGAAAATGTTGTCGGCATAATAGGCCCTCTTTTAACCATAACCTCAACGGATGCCGCCGGAAAAGCGCAGGAATTAAAAGTTCCAACAATTGTTCTATCGCAGAAGGAAGGCATTACCAATGCAGGCGATTATATATTTAGAAATTTTTTATTGCCGTCCGAACAGGCAAAGGCCATTGCTCTTTATGCCATGAACAAATTAAACCGTAAAAAGTTTGCCGTGCTTTATCCTAACAGCCCCTACGGGACAGAACTTGCCAATCTCTTTAAAGAGGAGGTTAAGAAAGGCAAGGGTGTGATAGTGGCTGAGGAGCAATATAAAGAGGGTCAGACATATTTTGGCAAAGAGGTAGTGCGGCTGTTTAAAATAAAGGAGACTGAAAAGAAGGAAGGCAGAAGGAGCATAAGGACATTTAAAGCAACTGTGACAGCGGACGCGCTTTATATACCGGATTATTTTAATACTATCGGCCTCATAGCCCCTCATCTTGCATATTATAATATCAAAGATATTAAACTCCTTGGGTCTAACGGATGGAACTCTCCCAAGCTTATAGAACTGGCAGGTAAATATGTGGAAGGCGCAGTCTTTACAGATGGGTTCTTTGCAGGCAGTAAAAGAGAGGCTACCTTGCAGTTTGTGAATAATTTTAAAGATATCTACGGCACAGAGCCGGGTATTATTGAGGCGCAGGCCTATGATGCGGCAAGAATAATGATAGAAGCCATTGCAAAATGGAATGGAGGAAAAGAAGAGATACGGGCAATCCTTGCAGATTTAAAAAATCTTCCCGGCGCAACAGGCAATATTGCCTTTGATAAAGACAGGGAGGCTGTAAAGGATATTTTTATGCTTGAGGTCAGGAAAGGGAAGATAGTGGAGGTGAAGGATTAAATTTTATTTATGCCAAAACTTACCCATATAGATAAAAAAGGCAAGGCAAAGATGGTTGATGTGACTGCTAAAGATATAACTGAGCGTGAGGCGGTTGCAAAGGGGAGTGTCTTTATGCAGCAAGGCACATTGAAAGTTGTTCTGGCAAATGAGATTAAAAAGGGAGATGTCCTTGGTGTTGCAATGATTGCCGGCATTATGGCAGCGAAAAAGACGGGTGAGATGATACCCCTGTGCCATCCCCTGAATATAACCTCTGTAGATATATCATTTGAACCGGTACGAGACAAAAATTGTATTGATATAACTGCAACTGTGAAGGTTTCCAGCCAAACAGGCGTGGAAATGGAGGCATTGACAGCAGTTTCAGTCGCTGCCTTGACTATATATGATATGTGCAAGGCTATTGATAAAGGTATGACTATCTCCAACATACGGCTTATGAAAAAGACAGGCGGCAAGAGCGGGACATATATAAGAAAAAATTAAACTCAAATTCTCATTTTTGTGTTTATATAAATTTGCTATTTGGGTATAATTCATCATTATGGAAAAAGAAAAAAAGGAATTCTTCAGAAATCTGCTTAATCAAAAGCTGGAAGAACTGCTTACAGTGGCCGGAAAGGCTGTAGTGGAGATGAGCAGCACAAAGGAAGAGGCCTTTCCTGATCCGACTGACAGGGCATCCCTTGAAACAGACAGGAATTTTCTGCTGCGGGTCAAGGACAGGGAACGAAGGCTTATAGCAAAGATACAGGAGGCGCTGAAGAGGATAGATAACGGCGCTTATGGAATATGCGAAATATGCGGCGAGGAAATATCAGAAAAAAGGCTTGAGGCAAGGCCTGTCACAACATCCTGCATAAAATGTAAAGAAGAGGAAGAGGCGCAGGAAAAACTGAGAAAGACCCAATGAAAAAATTGCATTCTACAAGGGAGAACAGCGACGATGCCGGAACTTAGAAAAGATCCTATAATTGGAAGATGGGTAATTATTTCGACGGAAAGAGGAAAAAGGCCTTCAGAATTCCTGGTTCAGCACCCCCCTACCAAAAACGGTTTCTGCCCGTTTTGCCCAGGGAATGAAGATAAAACCCCGCAGGAGATACTGGCCTACAGGCCGGATGATTCTAAACCTGATACGACCGGCTGGACCCTCAGGGTTGTGCCGAATAAATATCCTGCCCTCCGCATAGAAGGTGATCTTGACAGAGAAGGCGATGGCGTGTATGACAAGATGAACGGCGTAGGCGCCCATGAGGTGATAATTGAATCTATCAATCACAAAGATACCTTATCCGGCATATCAGAAAAACAGTTTGAGGATGTCCTGTGGGCATACAGAGACAGGATTATAGACCTTAAAAAAGACCCCAGATTTCGTTATATCCTTATATTCAAAAATTATGGCGAGGCCGCAGGCGCCTCGCTTGAACACCCCCATTCACAGCTTATAGCGCTGCCCATCATACCTAAAAGGGTTGTAGAGGAATTAGATGGCTCGCTTGAGTATTACAATTACAAGGAAAGATGCATATTTTGCGATATTATCCGTCAGGAGATAATGCAGGGGGTGCGCATCGTGGCTGAAAATCAGGATTTTATTGCAGTAACCCCGTATGCGCCAAAGGCTGCATTCGAGATATGGATCCTTCCAAAGAAGCATGAGTCTGCCTTTGAAAACGGCCAGAGACATGAATACGAAAACCTTGCCAAACTCTTTTCCAATATATTAAAAAGAATGGACAAGGTCCTTAATTCTCCGCCCTATAATTTTATACTCCACACATCGCCTTTAAAAGACGGCAATAGCCAGCATTATCATTGGCACTTTGAGATAATGCCGACATTAGTCAAAGTTGCAGGCTTTGAGTGGGGTTCTGGTTTTTACATAAACCCGACCCCGCCGGAAGAAGCGGCAAAGTTCTTAAGGGAAGCAAAGGTATAGATGGGTTACGATATTCTTGTAAAGGTGATAGAATTGACCGATTCTGAAGAGGCCATTGAAAAAAGGCTTAAGGGTGTTGCCAGACTCCTGGCAGGGTCTTTTGCCTTTGATCAGTGCGCTATATATTTATTTGACAAGGATAAAAAAATTTTAAATCTTGCCGTAACAGCAGGGGACAAACGATCCGCCGGGGGCGGATGCCAGGCGGCATACAAAGAAAACGAAGGCTTTCCTGGTTTGGCCATTAAGAAAGGGAGACCTGTATTTGCAAGTAGGTCTAAACCAGCGAAAGGATTATGGCAGAAGGTTTCTGACAAAGGCGCGAACGGCTTTGCTACTATAGTCTGCTGCCCGGTAAAGGATGATTGGCTTTATGGCGTCCTGTATCTTAAAAACAAAAGGGAGAAGACTCTATCGCCTATACAAAAAAAGCTCTTTTCTGTAATTGCGCTTCAACTTGCCACGGCTATTAAGAATTACGAGTATATTGTCAATTTAACAGATGCCAATACAAGGATGAAGGATATGCAGGCAAGGTTAGTCCATGCAGAAAAACTGCTTGCCTTGGGTGAGATGGCCGCAACCCTTGCCCATGAAATAAGAAACCCGCTTATGTCCATCGGTGGTTTTGCCAAAAGGCTGCATCAGCAGAATATCCTTGATCCTTCTCATGTTATATACGTAGAGAGAATTGTAAAAGAGGTTGAAAGACTTGAAAAACTTATGGATGGGATAGTCCATTTTTCAAGTAAAAGCGGCTACGAGTTTTTATCTGAAGACATAAACAAGATTATGGAAGAGGTTATCCAATTTTTTGAAGACGATTTCAGGAGAAACAGAATAGATGTCATCAAAGACCTTTCTCTTGATATGCCGATGATAGAGGTTGACCGTCAGCAGGTAAAATTGGCTTTTAATAATCTCATGGCCAATGCTATTCAGGCAATGGGAGACGGCGGAACGCTTACCATAAAAACCAAACATAAAGACAAATGGATAGTAACAGAGGTGAGCGATACAGGCGGCGGCATTGCCCCTGAAATAATGGGCAATATATTTAACCCGTTTTACACCACTAAAGAAACAGGCACAGGTCTTGGCCTTGCCATAACGCATTCCATTATAACAAATCATAAAGGCATTATAGAGGTTAACAATAACATGGGGATAGGGGTTACATTTACAATAAAACTGCCTGTCGCAATAACCGGTAAACTGTTAACTGTATTAAAAAGGAGGACACTATGAATGAAAAGATCCTTGTAGTAGATGATGAGGAAGGAATAAGGCTTTTATACAAGGAAGAACTTATGGACGAAGGGCTGGATGTGCATCTGGCAGCATCAGGAGAAGAGGCCCTTGCCAAACTTGAGAAGGATAAATTTGACCTCGTAGTCCTTGATATAAAGATGCCCGGAATGGACGGCATAGAGGTGCTCCGAAGGATAAAGGAAAAATGGAAAAACCTTCCAGTAATCTTATCTACTGCCTATCATCACTATAAACAGGAATTCGGCACATGGGCGTCCGACGCATATGTGGTAAAATCATCTGACCTGAAGGAATTAAAAACAACCATTAAGGACATACTTAATACTGGCAAGAGATAGGCAGATGGGGCGGTAGCTCAGTTGGGAGAGCGTCACGTTCGCAACGTGAAGGTCGCCGGTTCGATCCCGGTCCGCTCCACCAAAGTTTATTAATGTTGATGTATGTATTGACATAATTGTATGTATCTTGTTATATATTTCGCGCAAATATTTTTGAAGCATAAAACCCATATTTATAGAAAGGTTAACTTATGATTAAAATCAAAGGATATGTCACTAAGAATTTGGGAGCTGAAACCAGCAATGTGGGAGGGCAATTGCCGCTTATTGCAAAGGAATTTCCGGAAGTTGAGGCATGTCATAAGGGCACGATTAATCTTCTGTTGACAAAACCCCTCGTTGTTCTAAAACCCGACCAACAGACTTCTCCCATTCAATGGCTTGGGAAGAATGCTGCGGGAGAGGTATTTGACCTGCTTCGTATTGAGTTTGAGATGACCAGAGTCAATAAAAAGATACAGGCTTGGCTATTTATCTCACATTGGTCGCCCAATAGAGCTAAGCCATGGGTGCACGAGGTCATTGCCCCTTATTGTGATGGTATCCAGGCTGGCGACGAGTGCATAATACACATAAACCGTGAGTATGTTTCATTGGATTTCGACAACGCAAATACGGTTTATATTGTCTAATGTATGCAATGGTTGCGCCTAACAAGGCATTTAACTTAGTTCTGGTCAATTAGGTCCAGTTTTTTAAAGCCGTCATCTCACCACGTTCAACCTGCTCACCACCTCATTCACACCCCAAACATACCACGCATCATCTTCTGCAGCGTTTTTTGAAGCCTCGCTGTGCACAACACCATCCAGGGTTACGACACAGTTTTTGGTTGTGGCTTTTATGTTGCTGTGATTTACCAGTGTGTCTTTTTCCAGCGCAAGCATGACTGCGTCTGTTATTTCATCATCCGAATCCTCTTCTGGCGGAATAACCTCAAGGCTGTTTATGACATCCGCACTGCCAGGCACCCACCATGCAAGAAGCCCTGCAAGCCGCTTATGGCTTAAAGACGGCACAGCCCCTTCTATGTCAACAATGCCGTTGTTGACCTCTACCCCTATCGGGATATTCCTGAGGGTTGGTTCCTCGGTAAAGGCATCGCAGATATGGTTTTTTATCTCCTTATCTCCCATCTCTTTCGCAGGCCTTACCCTAAGCCTGTCAATAACGCCTGATGTTCCCGGGATACCCATTGCAATAAGAATGGCCATTTTCTTGTGGGCAATGCTATTCACTACCCCTTCCATTATAATGGCATTCCCTTCCATTTTGAGATGGATAGGGTGTTTTACAGGGTCAATATGCAGCTCCTTTTCCAGCGATGCCTTTATGGTCTTCAATATCTCATTTTCTTGCATGTAGCACCCCTTTTTAGTATCAGCGAGTTAGAAATTTGCTCTGCTTAATAAAGCATGGCAGTCAACAGTCAAAGAAATATGTCCGAGTAGATTAGTCATAATATTTTCTTGCCTCTGTAAACTCTTCAGATAGTGCCTTTCTTAATTTCTCCGGTTTCAACACCTTTGCCTCTGCGCCGAATGACAATACCCATTTTTTTACATCCCAAAAGCCGGATGTCTTAATCTCAAGGATTATTGAGCCATCTTTTTGCTCTTTAATCTTTTGATTTTTAGCCCATGTTCTTAAGGATGCTACCAATAAATTGCAAAAGGGTCAATATGAATAGCCAAATTATCACTTCTAAAAACATAAACTTTATGATAGGTTAAGAGCAATTTTCTATGTCCTACAACGAAGCCGATACACGGGCAACTCACTATCCCGAATTTTCCATCGCTGGAAGAACTCAAACGTCGTTATACCGAAGCCATTCTTAAAGGCGCTATTGCAAAAGACAAGGCTTAGAAAATCACTCAACGAGCCGTATTATTACACACCATCGCTCTCGCTCCTCAGCGCCTTGCATCTGGGCGATTTTTGAGTGTGAAACTACCATAGAGGAATATGAAACAGATTTGGGCGCCCTGGCGCGCAGAGTATATCTTCGGACAAAAATCTAATAAGTGCATATTTTGCAAAGGGAGCAGCAAGGACGACAAAAAGGATCTGCTTCTTTACAGAGGGGATTTTGCGGCTGTTATGATGAATAGGTTTCCTTATAACAACGGCCATCTTCTTGTGTATCCGTGGAAACACACAAGCCTGTTGGAAGATATGGAAAAAGAAGAAACATTAGAGCTTTTTAGACTCATACAAGATTCTATTGCAATCCTGAAAAAAGAAATGGCTCCGGGTGGATTTAATATAGGCATGAATCTTGGCAGAGAAGCAGGGGCAGGGATAGAAGAGCATATCCACTTTCACATAGTCCCCAGATGGAATGGAGATACAAACTTTATGCCTGTGATAGGGGAGGTCAGGGTTTTACCGGAACACCTTCAGGCTACCTACGATAAGCTTTACCCTTATTTTGAAAAACTAAAACTACCTTCTTAAGCTCATTCTTTATTGAAATATATTTAAATCTGTGCTAATGCTCATTTAGTCGTTTAGATAATAACTGGTTCTCCCTTCGCTTCGCTCAGGGAGAACGCGGGGCTGAGCCATGTGCCCCATCCCTCCGCTACGCTACGGGATAAGCAGGAGTGTAAGACCGATACGCTCCTACGGGGCTACGGCTTAACTCCGCATTAACATCCAAAGAAAAAACAAATGAATAAATCGATCATTCATCTTATCTTGGTTGTTTTGCTGGCTGTTTTCATTTCCCCGACAGCTTCATTAAGCAAAGATAATAAATCATCTCCAAGAGCCATACTCGACGATCTCCAAAAGGGTTTCTGGCTCAACAAAGCCTATTTAACGCAATTGCTAAAAACAAAATCACCACAAAAAGCGCAAGTAAACATTCACGAGTCCGGCTTTTGGGTCAAAAAGGAAGATGATAAGTACCCTGTTCTGGTTGGGTTTGACTTTCATGATTCTGGCACGAGCTTTACAATTACCGGTATAAGAAAGACCAGCACAAAAGGCGTTTACGAATTGGTAACAACGCCTGAACCTTATTCTAATATCAAGCAGCAGCGTGTTACCCTTATGAAAAGGAAAAGCGGTGACGAAATTCAATGGAAGTTCACGTCGAACAATATGGACTTCCCCCGAATTTAAGGACACTAAGTTAGGTTAGGCTACCATAGATTCGAGCTCATAAGATACTGGAGAAAGATACCCCAGTGTTGAGTGACGTCTCTTTCGATTATAGAATATTTCAATATAATTAAAAATA
>JAUYHF010000004.1 GCA_030690165.1 Deltaproteobacteria bacterium
CTTGACTATCCTTACTGCCTGTGCATAATTCTCTATTGTGGCTCTTTGAGTCATGGGGTATCCTCCTTTTGTTTTGGTATTGGCTTACCATGGAGATACCCCTTTCTTGCTTCTGACACAAGAAATAATACATTACCGAAAACAAATACGAATTGACACAACCGGTTAATTTTATTATAGTTACGCAGTCGGATAATACGCCATTTTTCGTGTTTGTCCGGTTTCCGGATATCATTCGCTTCTTTAACCTATTTTATGCAAACCAAAATTCTCTACAACAAACAAATACTTCCTCTCTACTATAAGATAGGAATCAATTGGCAGCCTTTGCCGAATATTCAGCCGGGACAGTTTGTCATGCTCCATTTTACAAATTATATTGATCCTCTGCTGAGGAGACCGTTTGGGGTGTATAGGATTATAGACGAAGGCATTGAAATCCTTTATAAGGTGGTTGGAAAAGGAACGAGGCTGATGACAGGTTTAAGGCAAGGTGATATGGTAGACATGCTTGGCCCTTTAGGCAATGGCTTTCCTAACTCCCTTTCATCCCCCTTTGCTAACGGGGGACAGAGGGGGTTGAATATACTCATGGTTGCCGGCGGCATTGGCATTGCGCCATTTTATTTGTTGGCTGAAAGCTGTCAGCTATCAGCTATCAGCTTGAAACTTCTATTTGGCGGAAGGGGCAAAGATGATTTGCCGGATTTAGAGGATTTTAAGAAACTTGATATTGCAATGGAAATTTCCACGCAAGACGGAAGCGTGGGAAAAAAGGGATTGGTAACGGATCTGCTCAAAAAGGAAGTTACAAAAAAAGATGATTGTGTCGTGTACGCATGCGGCCCAAAAGGTATGTTGAAAGAGGTTGCAAAAATAGCTGAAGATGCAGATGTTCCCTGCCATGTATCTTTAGATAACGCAATGGCATGCGGCATGGGAGCCTGCCTTGGATGTGCTGTAAAAGTCAGGAGTCAGAAGTCAGGGGTCAGGGGTCAGGGGTCAGAAGGTTTAAACATCGATCCCCGATCCCCGATCCCCGACCCCGTCTATAAAATGGTCTGCAAGGACGGGCCAGTGTTTGACGCAAGGGAGATAGAATGGGAAAAGGTGTAAAGACAGTGGACAGTGGACAGTGGTTAAGGGTCAGTGAAAGTAAACCTGATATGTCCGTAAACATAGCGGGCATTCAGCTCAAAAACCCCGTAATGACCGCATCCGGTACATTTGGTTACGGCGAGGAATTTGCGCCATATCTGGATTTAAACAGACTCGGCGCTGTGGTTGTAAAAGGGCTGTCTCTAAAACCGCGGCAAGGCAATTCTCCGCCACGGATTGTGGAAACAGCAGCAGGCATGCTTAATTCCATCGGCCTGCAAAATGTGGGTGTTGAGGCATTTATAAAAGATAGACTGCCATTTCTTAAAAAATTTGACACAAAAGTGATTGCAAATTTTTTCGGCGACTCTATTGATGAATATTGCGAGGCGGCAAGGGCTTTAGATGGTGCGGATGGCATTGCTGGTTTAGAGATGAATATATCTTGCCCTAATAAGCAGGAGGGCTGGCTTGAGTTTGGCACAAACCCTGATATGACGCTTAAGGTTGTAAGCGCAGTCAGAAAATACACCAAGCTTCCGCTGATTGTAAAGCTTTCTCCAAATGTCACGGATATAACGGCAATAGCAAAGGCCGCAGTGGATGCAGGCGCCAACGCCATTTCGCTCATAAACACCATTTCAGGCATGGCTGTGGATGTAAACACACGGAGACCTAAACTCGGCAATATAATAGGCGGACTCTCAGGCCCTGCAATAAAGCCTGTTGCTTTAAAAATGGTGTGGCAAGTGGCTAAGGCAGTAAAGACGCCTCTGATAGGCATAGGCGGAATTATGACGGCAGAGGACGCAATAGAGTTTATGCTCGTCGGCGCATCCGCAGTTCAGGTGGGGACGGCGAATTTTATAGACCCGGAGGCAAGCATAAAGATGATAGAAGGGATAGAGGATTATTGCAGGAAGAATGGTGTTAAACGAGTGAGTGAACTGGCAGGAAGTTTGAGGATTTGAGTTTAATCAGTTTGTATGTTAGTCTAATTTAGACTTTAGACTTAAGTCTGGTGTCTGTATTTTGAATAAGGGGAGCGTATGGCAATAAAAAGGGTTGGAGAGGCAATTAAGGATATAAAAGAGGGGCGGATGATCATCCTCGTTGACGACGAGGACAGGGAAAACGAGGGCGACCTGACAATGGCCGCAGAAAAAGTGACGCCTGAGGCCATAAACTTTATGGCAAAATTCGGCCGCGGGCTTATATGCCTTACCCTGACAGAGGAAAAGGCAGATGAACTTGATTTAAGGCCAATGGTAGCGGAGAATACCTCTCCGCTCAAGACAGCGTTTACAGTATCCATAGACGCCAGAACAGGTGTTACAACCGGAGTCTCTGCCCATGACAGGGCGCATACTATCCTCACAGCTATTAAAGACGAGGCAAGACCTGATGAACTGGCAAGGCCTGGCCATATCTTTCCATTGCGCGCCAGAAAGGGCGGGGTATTGGTAAGGATAGGACAGACAGAGGGTTCGGTTGATATGGCAAGGCTTGCCGGATTAAAGTCGGCCGGGATTATATGCGAAATTATGAAGGATGACGGCACAATGGCAAGGATGCCTGATCTGGAAGTCTTTGCAAAGGAGCACGGCCTTAAGATAGTTACTATCGCCGATATTATTGAATACAGATTAAGAAAAGACAGGCTCGTCAGAAGGGTTGCAGAGGCAGTAGTGCCTACCCGATATGGCGGAGATTTTAAGGCAATAGTTTATGAGAATGATGTGGATGTACATGAGCATATGGCTCTGGTTAAAGGTGAAATAATCCCCGAAGAGCCTGTTCTGGTCAGGGTTCATTCCGAATGTCTTACAGGCGATGTGTTTGGTTCGGAAAGATGCGACTGCGGAGACCAGCTTAAGTGCGCCATGAAGCTAATTGAAAAAGAAGGGAAAGGGGTAATCCTTTACATGCATCAGGAGGGCAGAGGCATAGGTCTTGCAAACAAGATTAGGGCATATGCCTTGCAGGATAAGGGTATGGATACTGTAGAGGCAAATGAAAAACTCGGTTTTAGGGCAGACCTTAGGGATTACGGAATAGGGGCGCAGATACTTCTTGACCTTGGCGTAAGAAAGATGCGCCTTATGACCAATAATCCTAAAAAGATAGTGGGCCTTGAAGGCTATGGCCTTGAGGTTGTTGAAAGGTCACCGCTTGAGGTTGTTCCTCATGAGCGGAATATCAGCTACCTAAGGGTTAAAAAAGAGAAGATGGGGCATATGATAGGTAATCTTGAAGCGGTTGTTGAAGACGAGAAAAAGGATATTTCGTGTAAGCGCTAATGATAGAAAAGCTGATAGCTCATAGCTGATAGTTTTTACTATGAGCCATGAGCTACGAGCCATGAACTAAACAGGAGGTTTTATGCCAAAAATAATAGAAGGTGGTCTATCAGCAAAGGGATTAAAGTTTGGGCTGGTGGTAAGCAGATTTAATGACTTTATAGGCAACAAGCTTTTGGAAGGCGCTGTTGACACGCTTTTACGGAGCGGCGCATCAGACGGCGATATAGATGTGGTCAAGGTCCCCGGTTCTTTTGAGACGCCTGTTGCAGCGCAGGCCATGATAAAGAACGGCAGATACGACGCAGTTATATGTCTTGGCGCCATAATCAGGGGTTCCACGCCGCACTTTGATTACATTGCATCTGAGGCTGCGAAAGGTATTGCAAAGTTATCTTTGGAGGCAGGGCTTCCGATTTCCTTTGGCATTATAACCGCCGATAATCTGGAGCAGGCGATAGAGAGGGCAGGCACAAAATCAGGGAATAAAGGGAGGGATGCTGCCTTAAGCGCCATAGAGATGGCAAATTTATTTAAGGAGCTTGGAAAGAGGAAGTAGATGGCTTTAAGCAGGCGTAAGGCAAGGATAGCGGCGTTGGAGATGCTTTATCAACTTGATATGGCTGACGGTGATATCAAGGATATAACCGCAATGCAGTTCGAAGAGAAAAATCTTGCAAAGGATGCAGAAGGATTTATTTTAAGATTGGTAAACGGCGTGTGGGAGCATAGAAGAGAGATAGACAGGTTGATAGAGACGAATGCAGAGAATTGGTCAGTATACAGGATTACCCTTATAGACAGGAACATCCTGAGGCTTGCGGCCTTTGAAATGGTTTATTGTCCTGATATCCCGTTTAAGGTGGCTATTGACGAGGCAATAGGGCTTGGAAAGATATACGGGGCAGAGGATTCAGGGGCGTTTATAAACGGGATATTGGATAAGATAGGGCAAGGGCTTTCTTTAAAAAAAGAGGAGATTGGTAGCCGTGGGACTTCGGCGTGAGCTCAGTCGAACGCTTTAGCCTGCGAAACCACGCACCCTAAAGGTGAATATATTAGACGGACTTATAAAAGAGAGGCTTCCCCAACACATCGCCATTATCATGGACGGCAACGGCAGATGGGCGGAAAAGCGGCATCTTGGGAGAATAAACGGCCACAAAAGAGGCATTGAAGCTGTGAAGGACACAGTTGAGTTCTGCCGCGAGATTGGCATCGGCTGTCTCACCCTCTATACATTTTCAAAAGAAAACTGGAACAGGCCGCGTTCAGAGATCAGTGCGCTTATGGGACTCTTGGAACGGCATTTGAGGGGCGAGATCCTGAAACTTGTTAAGAACGGCATAAGATTTAAGGCAATAGGCAGCCTCTGGGAACTTCCCACGAATATCCAGAAGATTATAAAAGAGGTGGAAGAGAAGACAAAAGACAACAGCGAAATGGTCTTAAATCTTGCGCTTAGCTACGGCGGAAGGGCCGAGATAGTAGAGGCTGCAAAAAGGGTCGCTTTAGGGGTAAAAGAGGGCAGGATTGATATAGACGATATCACAGAGGAGTTTTTCGCAAGGCATCTCTATACTGCCGGCTGTCCGGACCCGGATCTTCTCATAAGGACGAGCGGCGAGTTCAGAATAAGCAATTTTCTTCTCTGGCAGATGGCCTATACCGAGATATATGTAACAGATGTACTGTGGCCCGATTTCACAAAACAGCATCTTATTGAAGCGCTCCTGGATTTTCAGGACAGGGAAAGAAGGTTCGGCCTCACAAGGGACCAGCTTAAAGTCAGGCAGATAGGATAGGGGGGGAATTATCTGACAAGGGTAATCACCGGTCTTTTACTCGGCGTTTTATTTGTATTTTTGGCGCTCTATGCCGCTGCCTTCTGGTTTTTCGCGATAGTTGTTTTAATAATTTGCCTTGCCATGTTTGAATATTACAAAATAACCATCGGCTATGATAAGATTTTTTTGGTTATCGGAACTTTGTTAGGGGCAATTGTCCCTGTTATAATTTATCTGTTTGAGCATAAAGGGTTTTCCGGATATTTAATCTTTTATTTAATCTTTGCAGTTTTTTTTATCTTCATAGACTCCCTTTTTAGACACAACCTGCTTGCCTCTGTTACCACCCGCATAGGCGCAGGGGTTCTGGGGATCATATATATAGCCTTTCCTATTTCCCATCTTATACTGATAAGGGATCTGGAGCAGGGAAGGTTCTGGGTTTTATTTCTTGTTTGTATTATAGCCGCAAACGATACATTTGCATATTATGCGGGCAAAGGGCTTGGAAAACATAAACTCTCTCCGGTGGTTAGTCCCAAAAAAACTGTGGAGGGCGCATTAGGCGGGCTCATAGGGGGGGTTGCAGTTGCTCTCATATTTCATCATTTTTTTTTAACCCATATTTTGCTGAAAGAAATTAGCGTGCTGGCGATATTCATAGGAATATTGGGACAATTAAGCGATCTCTTTGAGTCGCTTATCAAGAGAAGCGCGGGAGTAAAGGATTCAGGAAGCATCCTTCCCGGTCATGGCGGGATGCTGGACAGGATAGACAGCCTCATCTTTCCAATCCCGTTTTTGTATTATTACCTTATTTTTCAAACCTAAAGGTTTGAGTTACATAACGCAGGCTAAAGCTTGCGGTTACCCGTAACTCAAGGCTTTAGCCTTGATTGATGTGTATTTTTGAGTAAAAAGTGGCTAAGATAAAAAAACTTGCAATCCTCGGTTCCACAGGCTCTATAGGTCAAAATGTTCTTGAGATTGTCAGAAGATACCCTGGCAGATTTAAGATATTGGCGCTTGCGGCAGGCAGAAATAAGGGGTTGTTCAGAAGACAGGCAGAGGAATTTAAGCCGAAAATCATATCTCTTTCAGACGAAAAAGATATAAATGAATTAAAACGCGATTTATCTTACAAGCCGAAAGTTTGTTGCGGAGATGATGGTTTGCTTGAGGTGGCTGTCTGCAATGGTGTAGATTTGACTGTCTCTGCGCTGGTTGGAGCAAGCGGCCTTGCGCCAACCCTGGCGGCAATAAAGGCGGGCAAGGACATTGCCCTTGCAAATAAAGAGGTTCTTGTAATGGCAGGAGGATTGGTAATGGAGGAGGTTAGAAAAAACAATATTAATCTTCTCCCTATTGACAGCGAGCACAGCGCTATATTTCAATCTCTGGTAGGGCATAAAAAAAAGGATATTAAAAGGCTGATACTCACGGCATCCGGCGGGCCGTTTTTAAATCTGCCTATCAAAAAATTATTAGGCATTAAGCCAAAACAGGCATTGAACCATCCAAAATGGAAGATGGGGAAAAAGGTGACCATAGACTCAGCAACTCTGATGAATAAAGGGTTGGAGGTAATTGAGGCTATGTGGCTTTTTGACATGCCGCCGGAAAAGATCAGCGTGCATGTTCATCCTCAGAGCATTGTTCATTCTATGGTTGAATATGTGGACGGTTCAATTATGGCACAGCTTGGACCAACTGATATGAAAGGGCCTATATCCTACGCCCTTACATACCCTGATGACAGAATTAACTGCGGTGTTGCGCCGCTTGACCTTTGCAAAATGGATAAGCTTATATTCATGGAGCCGGATGAAAAAAGATTTCCAGCGCTGCAATTGGCATATCAGGCAATAGAGGCAGGTGGTGTTATGCCGGCAATTTTGAACGCCGCAGATGAGGTTGCGGTGGAGGCGTTTTTAGCGCAAAAAATAAAATTTACGGATATACCAAAGATTGTGAAAACAACGATGGAGAAATTCAACAATCCTAAATCCAAAGTCCATCCAAAACTGAAAGAAATTTTGGATGCGGACAGAAAGGCGCGGGAAAGGGCAAAAGAGATAATAAGCGCGCATCTTTATTGCTTAAATTAAACTTTACTTTACTTTATATCTGATTATATCGGATTATATAGCTGTTCGAAACAGCTTCTGATTTGATTTGTCATCGAAACACAAATGTGATATAAATATTTCTAACGATTAGGAGTTGTCCACGAAAATACCGCGTCAGAAAAAGAGCCGAACTCAACCATTCATAGTATCCTTATGTCTGCTGGCCTATCTTCTGGTCTGGGCGGGAAGCGCTCAGGGGTTGCCCTTGCTTTTCGTGATGACAGGAAATACCCACAAAATCTTCTTAAGCCAAAGCCATGGCATAATTCATCTCGTCCTTCATCATCCAGGAAATCAAGATGAGCATGAGTCGCCAGCGGGTGATGATCGTAAACATGAACATGATATACTGGACAAAGTCCTCTCCACCGCGGCCGGGCAAGATGACCATTCGGACCACGAATTCCACGTTTCAGAAGAGAAGCAACTGGTCATTGCGGCGGTAAAAACGATTGGGGCATCCAAAACCGATTTAGCAATCGCCAAGATAAGACCTGTTTTTATTAAGTCTATTTCAACCCATTTCTTATCAGATCCCCCACCCAAAGCAAATCCTACTCTTGTTTCTCTCCACACCACTATTCTTTTGATTTAAATCTTCCGAAACAGTGATCCCATCGCCCGTCTCTATTTTGGCTCAGAGACGGCAACCTGTAGAGACGCGAGATGTCGCCTCTCTATGGAGAGAAAATTTTTCGGAGGATATTCATGCATTCAAAAACAATTATTTTAGGTGTTGTGTTGCTATTCGGGCTTACTGGCTGCGTCATCTATCGTTCAGATACCGCTTTTCCAGAACCCCGTCCACTTGGGAGAGCTCTCCCCGTATTTCACCCTCCCGCCGAGACGGAAGAAACAGCGCAAAAAGCGATTGAGATAGAAGAGCTGACCGGTGCCGTCACGCTGCTGCAGGCCCTGGCTCTGGCGTTAATGAGAAACCCGGAGTTGGCGGCCTTCTCGTGGGAAGTCCGCGCCCAGGAAGCGGCAACACTTCAGGCCGGGCTTCTTCCCAATCCGACGATCGGGGCTGACCTGCAAGACATCGGGGCGACGGACGCCTCAGTCGAAAGCGTCCCACAGCCGCAGTCGACCCTCCAACTCAGCCAGCTCATCGAGTTGGGAGGAAAGCGCTCTAAAAGAAAAGAAGTCGCTTCCCTCACGCGCGATCTGGCGGGATGGGATTACGAAACCAAACGGATCTATGTCGCCACCCAGGTTTCTCAGGCATTTACCGCTCTTTTGAGCGCGCAGCAACAATTGGCGCTTACGGAGGAAACGGTACGCCTGGCGGAGCAGGTTGCGGGAGTGGTTTCTGAAAGGGTGAAGGCAGGAAAGGTTTCCCCCGTGGAAGAGACGAAGGCGAATGTCGCTCTTTCATCCACCCGGATAGAGATGGAGCGGGCCAAACGGGAATTGGAGGCCTCTCGTAAACGCCTGGCCGCGACATGGGGAAGCACACACTCCCTTTTCAAGAGGGCGGAAGGGTATCTCGGTCCTGTCTACGAGATACCTCCACTTTCGCAATTAGAACAACATCTCTCACAGAATCCGGACCTCGCCAGGTGGGCGGCTGAGATCTCGCAGCGTAAGGCAGTTATTGACATGGAAAGGTCGAAGGCCATTCCAGACATCACCCTGATGGGGGGATACAGACGATACAACACGACGGATGACAATCTCTTTGTCTTTGGCCTTTCCATCCCTTTGCCCTTATTTAACTGGAATCAGGGAAACATCCAGGAGGCGCGCTTCCGGCTGACGAGGGCGGAAGAGGAGCGACGGGCTGCCAAGGTGCGGGTCGCCACAGCACTCGCCGAGGCCTACCGCGCCCTCTCCACGGCATATATAGAGGTTACCTCTTTAGAAGAGACGGTTCTTCCCGGAGCAAAGACAGCATTTGAGGCGGTGAACGAAGGATATCGCCTGGGGAAATTCGGCCTTTTGGATGTTCTTGACGCGCAGCGGATCTTTTTTGCTTCCCGCGCTCAATTGCTTCGCGCGTTGACTGACTACCACCATGCCGTGGCCGATGTGGAACGGTTGATTGGGGAAAGGTTGGACGCTGTCCAGAACGCTCCAGAAGAAAATAAATTAGGAGTCATAAAATGAAAAATAAAAATGCAATACCGGTCATCGCTGTCCTATTGGTGGGGATCGTCATGGCATTCCTCACGTTGCGCACAGACAAAAACTCGATGGAGAGAAATACTCAGGAGAATGAAGGCTCTGAAAAGAAGGCGGCCGATGTGGTGAAAGGGCCTCACGGAGGAAGACTCCTCTCCAAGGACGGTTTTCAGGTTGAGGTCACGATTTACGAAAAGGGGGTTCCGCCGCAGTTTCGGGTCTATCTCTTTGAGAAGGGAAAGCCGTTTGATCCGAATGAGGTGAAACTCAATATCGCGCTGCACCGGCTGGGGGGAAAGGTCGATGAGATTAGCTTCCAAAAAGAGGGAGATTATCTCCGGGGAGATAAGGTGGTCGAAGAGCTGCACTCATTCGATGTGAGGGTCGCTGCAGAGTGGAAGGGGCAGTCCTACCAATGGGAATACTCCCAGGTCGAAGGAAGAGTGGAAATGGCCCCCGAAGCGGCGGCGGCCGCCGGAATTGAGATTCAGACCGCCGGACCGATCCGGATGAAAATGATTCTGGAGCTTCCCGGCAAGATAGGGCTCAACAAAAATAAGGTGGCGCATGTCGTCCCCAGACTATCGGGAGTTGTCACAGAGATACGGAAGAACTTGGGAGATCAAGTCAAGAAGTGGGAGGTCATCGCTGTTCTCAATAGTCGGGAGTTGGCCGATTTAAAGAGCGCTTATCTATCCTCGGCAAAACGAGTGGAACTGGCCAAAGCGAACTTTGAACGGGAGGAGAGCCTTTTTAAAAAGAAGATCTCCCCTGAGCAGGATTTTCTTGCCAGCAAGCAAGGATTGGCCGAGACAGAGATCGAGTCACAAGCGGCTATCCAAAGATTGCTCGCCTTAGGTCTTTCCAAGGCGGACATGGAGAACATCTCAAAAATGACGGAAGGAAACCTGGCCCGCTACGAATTGCGGGCGCCGTTTAACGGGATGATTGTCGAAAAGCAGGTTGCCGTCGGCGAGGCGATCAAGGAGGACGCCGACATCTTTGTCATTGCCGACCTCTCTACGCTTTGGGGGGAAATTACGGTCTATGCCAAAGATCTTCGTGTCGTCCGCCTGGGTCAGAAAGCAACGGTGAGGTCGAAAGAATTGGGCTTGGAAGCCACAGGCAATCTCTCGTATCTGGGGTCCATGGTCGGCGAACAGACCCGTGCTGCCACGGCCCATGTCGACATCCCGAATCCCAAAGGGCTCTGGCGTCCTGGTCTTTTCGTCACGGTCGAGCTGTTTCAGGAAGAGGCGCCAGTGCCGGTCGCTGTGTCGGCCGACGCAATCCAGACCTTCCGGGACTGGAATGTCGTATTCGTCCAATACGGCAATCAGTTTGAAGCGCGTCCATTGGAGCTGGGGCGAAGCGATGGAAAATGGGTGGAAGTCCTCTCCGGTCTCTCGCCCGGAGAGAAATATGCCGCGAAGAACAGCTTTGTGTTGAAGGCCGATCTCGGCAAGACGGGGGCCACGCACGATCATTAAAAGACGAAGGCCGGGACCAAGGGTCAGATGCCAGAGAAAAAAATAAAAGGAGGATAACGGGATGAAAGAAATCAAAGCGATCATTCACCCTCATATAGTCAGCAAGGTAGTGCGCGCCCTGCATGAAATTGCACACTTCCCTGGCTTTACCCTGCTGGATGCCCGTGGACAGGGCCGGGGCCGGGGCACCGGCGGCGCCTATGTCGTCACGGAGGATGACATCGACTACCACCGCAAGGTCGTGATGGTCATTGTTTGCTCGGACGAAATCGCCCCGGCCCTGACCGAGGCAATTCGTAGCGCAGCGCATACCGGAATAAAAGGTGACGGCATCATCACGATCGGTAATCTCTCCGAGGTGGTTCGAATCCGCACCGGTGAACAAAATGATTTGGCAGTTTAAGGAGGTTAGTCATGCTTGAAAAGATACTCAAATTCTCCATCCGGCAGCGATGGCTCATCCTGATGGCGACGCTGGCGGTCTCTGCGTTGGGGGTCTATAATTATCAGCTGCTCCCCATCGACGCGGTGCCTGATATTACCAATGTTCAGGTTCAGATTAATACCGAGGCGGCTGGCTTCTCTCCCGCGGAGGCCGAACAGCGGATCACCTTCCCGATCGAAACGGTCATGGCAGGGCTTCCCAATTTGAAAGAGACCCGCTCCCTCTCCCGCTACGGCCTCTCGCAGGTCACCGTCATTTTTGAGGACGGGACCGACATCTATTTTGCGCGGCAGTTGGTCAATGAGCGGATCCAGGAGGCCAAAGGAAAACTTCCGCCGGGAGTTGAGGCGACGATGGGGCCGATTGCCACCGGTCTCGGCGAGATCTTCATGTGGACTGTTGAGGCGAAAGAAGGGGCTAAAAAACCGGACGGCGCCCCCTACACCCCGACCGATTTGAGAACGATTCAGGATTGGGTCATCAAACCCCAGCTTCGAAACGTGCCGGGGGTCACCGACGTAAACACCATCGGCGGATATGAGAAGCAATTTCATGTCACCCCTTCCCCTGAAAAGTTGATATCTTATGGATTGACATTCCAGGACATCATTGAGGCCCTCGGAAAGAACAATGCCAATGTCGGCGCAGGATACATCGAGCATCGCGGGGAGCAGTATCTGATCCGGGCCCCGGGGCAGGTGGCCGATCTGGAGGAAATCCGGCAGATCATCCTCGGGAATCATCAAGGGGTTCCTGTTTACATCAAAGATGTGGCGGAGGTCCTCCTCGGAAAAGAGCTGCGGACCGGCGCCGCGACGAAAGATGGGAAAGAGGTAGTTTTGAGCACGATATTAATGCTGATCGGGGAGAATAGCCGAACCGTCTCCCAACGAGCGGCTCAGAAAATGGTAGAGGTCAATCGGACTCTCCCAGGAGGGATCTCCGCCAAAACGGTCTATGACCGGACCACGCTGGTCGATGCAACCATTGAGACAGTCAAAAAAAATCTGATGGAAGGGGCGCTTCTGGTCATTGCCATCCTCTTCCTCTTTTTGGGAAATATCCGGGCGGCGCTGATTACCGCACTGGTCATTCCTTTATCTATGCTCTTTACGATTACCGGCATGGTCGAAAGAAAGGTCAGCGCCAATCTGATGAGTCTGGGAGCGCTCGATTTCGGAATCATTGTCGACGGCGCCGTCATTATCGTTGAAAACTGCATCAGCAGGCTTTCGGAGGAGCAGCGTCGCCTCGGGCGGCTGCTCACCCGCGCCGAGCGCTTTGAGATCGTCTTCGAAGCTTCCAAGGATGTCCGGAGGGCAACCATGTTCGGCGAGATGATTATCATGATCGTTTACCTGCCAATCCTGACGTTGACCGGTGTTGAAGGGAAGATGTTCATCCCGATGGCATTCACTGTAATCACAGCGCTGCTCGGCGCGATGATCCTCTCGGTGACCTTTGTCCCGGCAGCGGTAGCGCTTCTGCTTTCCGGGCGGCTTTCCGAGAAAGAAAATTTTCTCGTGCGATGGGCCAAGAAGGCATATTCCCCTTTGTTGAATCTCTCTCTTCAGAACAGGGCATTGGTGGTGACGACCGCAACCTTGCTCGTTATTTTGACCGGGTTGCTTGCGTCCCGGATGGGGACCGAGTTCATGCCGAGCCTGGACGAGGGGGATATTGCGATGCATGCGCTACGGATTCCGGGGACCAGCCTCTCCCAGGCAATTGAGATGCAACATGTCTTGGAGAAGAAAATCAAAGAATTCCAAGAGGTGGAGACAATTTTTGCAAAAATAGGGACAGCGGATATTGCCACCGACCCGATGCCGCCAAGCGTCGCCGACAATTTTATCATGATGAAGCCGAGGTCAGAGTGGCCGAACCCGAACCGGCCCAAGGCCGACCTGGTCCGGGCGCTTGAAGAGGAGGTCAAAAAGATTCCGGGGAATAATTACGAGTTCATCCAGCCAATCCAGATGCGCTTTAATGAGCTGATCGCCGGTGTGCGAAGCGACGTTGCGGTGAAGGTTTTCGGCGACGATATGAACGTTCTGTTTGAGACTGGCGAGAAAATCGCTAAGGTGATGGAGAAGATCCCCGGCGCTTCCGATGTCAAAGTGGAACAGGTGACCGGCCTGCCGGTCCTGACGATTAAGATGAACCGGAAAGAGATGGCCCGGTACGGCCTGAGTATATCAGACGTTCAAGAGGTGATAGAAATCGCCATCGGGGGAAAGAACGCGGGTCAGATTTTTGAGGGAGACAGGCGCTTTGATATGATTGTTCGTCTGCCGGAGGATATGCGCGGCAAAATTGAGGCATTGAAACGGATCCCCGTTCCACTTCCTAAAACCGGAACTGTAGAGATACGACAGATCGCCTCTCTCCATTCTGAAGGTCGAGCCGGCGCAGCTTACCTCCCCCTCGGCGCTGTGGCGGATTTCAATGTGGCCCCAGGCCCGAATCAAATCAGCCGGGAAAACGGCAAACGTCGCGTAGTGGTGACGGTCAATGTGCGAGGGCGCGACATCGGATCGTTCGTGCAGGAGGCAGAGCGGACGATTCGGGAGCGTGTGACCATTCCAGCAGGCTATTGGACCACATGGGGAGGGCAGTTTGAACAGATGATCTCCGCAGCAAATCGCCTGAAAATTGTGGTGCCGGTCGCCCTCTTGCTGGTCTTTCTCCTGCTGTTTATCACATTCGGGACAATCAAAGATTCTCTTCTGGTTTTTACCGGCGTACCGCTCGCCCTCACCGGTGGGGTTGCGGCGCTTTGGCTGCGGGGTATTCCATTGTCAATTTCGGCGGGGGTCGGCTTTATCGCGCTTTCCGGGGTCGCCGTGCTCAACGGGCTTGTGATGATTTCTTTCATCAATAAGCTCCGTTCAGAAGGTCACTCCTTGGACCAGGCCATCTTTAACGGTGCGATGACGCGGCTTCGTCCGGTGTTAATGACCGCCCTGGTTGCGTCGTTGGGGTTTGTTCCGATGGCCTTGGCTGTGGGACTTGGGGCAGAGGTCCAGCGGCCGCTATCCACGGTGGTGATCGGCGGGATTCTCTCCTCTACCGTGCTGACGCTGCTGGTCTTGCCGGTGATCTATCGGATCTTTCACCAAAGAGACGAAGCTGTTGAAGTAGGGATAAAAGAGGCAGAGAATGCGGCAGAAATCCCGGAGAGGGGATGAACCTTTGCCCCGGCTATTACATGAGGAGGGAATAGAAGAATGGACACATTGCTTCCAGATTATGCTGAAAGATGAATTGGTGGATAAGGTTGTTGAGACTATCACAAAGACAGCCCACACCGGAAATCCAGGGGATGGGAAGGTCTTTGTCTACGATATAGAAAAGGCTGTCAGAATAAAAACCTTTGAACATGGAGAGGAGGCGATTTAAATGAAAAAGATATCTAAGTTTCTATGTTGCTTATCTGTTGCAGTTATTTTTACAGGATGCTACAAGCATACGCCGAAAGAGATAGCAGCGCTGGCAGATGTCAAAGAGGTCGCTTTAGACATGGCATCACTCTCCAAAGAAGAAGTAGATGTCATCATAATAACCCACGTTAAGAAACGGCAAACAAAAGATTCATATACCTTTACCTTTTTTGTAGATGGGAAGGAAATCAAGGAATCGGTCAAAGGTGAAAAGGAAAAAGAATCCAACCTTGCTGAGGAAAGAGGCGAAGGGATTCATTATACGTTAATAAAAAGACTGCGGGTTAAACCCGGTGTTCACGAGATAGCTCTAAAATCAGAGGAAGGGCATAGTTCTAAAATTGAAAGAGAGCTAATAGGGGGAAAAACTTATACTGTGCGGTTTGATCCGATATATGGCCCCGCGAAGTTCGGCCGTCCAAAGAATTTTTGGGAGGGGGTGATAGATTTCGAAGCATCTTTCGAGATAGGAAATCACTTAAGGGAATAAGAATTTCGTTCAAATCTCGGAACCATTTGCAACATTTGTCATAACAGTGTATGATTATAAACCTAAGCTTAATCCTCTTTATTTGCCAATGGTCTTGGCATGGTTTGTGGTTGATTCTCATCACCATTATAGAGATAAGATTTAGGATATTTCAATTCGTAATTTGAACACAAGTAATATCAAGCAGTTTTAAAACTGCTCACCAAATAAAAAAAGGGGATACAATGACAACATTAATATCATTTTTGGTGGTTCTCGGCATTTTAGTCTTTATCCACGAGCTTGGCCATTTTATTATGGCAAAGCTTTCAGGGGTGGGGGTATTGAAATTCTCTCTCGGGTTCGGGCCCAAAATAATCGGCATAAAACGAGGTGAGACAGAATATCTTATTTCCGCGCTTCCGCTCGGCGGTTATGTAAAAATGGTCGGCGAATCAACCGATGAAGAGGTCAGCCAAGAGGATAATGAAAAATCATTTGCCAATAAGCCTCTTTCAAAAAAGGCGGCAATAGTAGTAGCAGGGCCGATAATGAATCTTGTTTTGGCGTTTGCGCTTCTGCCGCTTATATACCTCATCGGAATTCAAATACCCGCATATTTAGATAAAGAGCCGATAATCGGCTATGTTGTAAAGGGTGAAATTGCTGATAAGGCAGGCTTAAAAAAAGGAGATATAATACTATCTATTGATGACGAATCAATAAAAAACTGGGAAGAGTTGAATACTGCCATTATATCTAATCCGAATAGATCCCTCAAACTCAAGATTAAAAGGGATGGGGCGTTAAAAGAGATACTATTTACACCTGAGGCGTCTTCCCGGACAGGTGGAGGGATTGCAGGATTTCTCCCTCCCGTGATCCCTGCGGTAGGCGGTCTGAATAAGGGATTGCCTGCTGAAAAGGCAGGGCTTAAGATCGGCGACACAATCCTCGCTGTAAATGGAGTAAAGATAGACCACTGGATAGAACTTCAGCAGGCCATTCAAAATAAAAAGGCAGAAGAAAAGTTGCTGCTGATAAAAAGAGGAAATGAAACTTTTACCGTCGGCATTAAACCTGAGTTGAATGAGGATATAAAGGCATATGTCATAGGCATATCGCCTCTTCAGGAGACGATTACACGACGTTATGGTCCGGTAGGGGCAGTAATAGAAGGAACAAAAAAGATGGGAGAGCTGACCATTATGACCTTTGTGATTATAAAAAAGCTCTTTATAGGAGAGATATCTATCAAGACCCTTGGCGGACCTTTGATGATTGCCCAGGTGGCCGGCCAGGCCGCAGAATCAGGTCTGACAGCGCTTCTCTCGCTTACGGCCTTCCTGAGTCTCCAGTTGGGCATATTAAACCTTTTACCAATACCTGTCTTAGACGGCGGTTTTTTTGTATTCTTTGGCATAGAGGCTTTAAGGGGTAAACCGCTTAGCGAAAAGGTCATGACTATTGTCCAGAATATAGGCATCGGTCTCTTGGTTTTATTGATGGTATTTGTAACATATAATGATGTGATGCGGCTTGATATAATCGGATTTCTGCGCAGATTGATAAATTGAAGATACTTGCTATAGATACATCCGCATCATCGGGAAGCATCGCGCTGCTTGAGGATGACCAAGTTATTGCTGAATTAACAACCTGCACCCAAAAGACCCATGTGGAGAGACTGCTGCCTTTGATAAAGACCCTTCTCAGCAGTATCAACACAAAGATAGAAGATGTAGATGGTTTTGCGCTGACTATCGGCCCGGGTTCTTTTACAGGACTGCGGATCGGGCTTGCTGCCATAAAGGGGCTTGCATGGAGTTTAAATAAACCTGTTGTTGGGGTTTCAACATTAGAAGCCCTTGCAATGAATATCCCGTATTCTGATAAACCAATTTGCCCTATATTAGATGCGAGAAAAAAAGAGGTTTACGCAGGGATTTACAAGTTTCAGGATGCAAATCAACCCCACCCTCACCTTACTCCTCTCCCTGATGGAGAGGAGAATATTTTACCCCCTCCCCTTCAAGGGGAGGGTAGGGGTGGGGATGGGGTAAGGAAGGCATTTTCGGAGCAAAATCTTGAAACATATAACTTACAATATGCAACTTGTTTTATGCCTGATACAGCAATAAGCCCTGATGTCCTTATAAAGATGGTAAAAGAACCTACAATATTTCTTGGCAACGGCATAAAGGTATACGGAGATGTTATTAAAGATGCCTTAAAGGATTTGGCAATATTTGCCCCCCCTCATCTCTGGTCAATAAGGGCATTAAACATTGGTTTGCTTGCATGGAAGAGGTTTAAGAAAGGAGATGCCGGCATCCCTGAAAAGATAAACTTGAATTATCTGAGGCCTTAGGAGGCAGAGATTAAATTGACAAGATAGGAATGTTGTAATAATATCTATCATTGTAATCTAAAATAAAAAGGAGGCCATTCTTATGAACGAATCAGGCGGAAACTTTTTAAAGGGATTACTTGAAGGAGATTCAGAATTTAGAAGGATTTACGAGGCTCATAGAAACTATGAAAAAAGGGCTGCAAAGCTCAGCAAGAAAATTTATCTAACAGCAGCAGAAGAGGTTGAAGAAAAAAGGCTTAAGAAGATGAAATTGACGCAGAAGGACAGGATGGAAGAGATAGTTTTAAGGTATCCGGATAGATAGTTCGCAGTTCGTAGTTACACATCCCTGCCCCTCTCAAGAAGGGATTAACATGTCTAAAGACCTGTTTCTATAAATATATGCGAAGCGACAGAATAAAAAAAGGGCTTGAAAGGGTTCCACACAGGGCGCTCCTTTACGCAACCGGTCTTACAAAAGAGGAGATGGAGAGGCCATTTATCGGCATTGCCACATCTTTTAACGACCTTGTGCCGGGACATATCGGTATGAGAACCCTCGAAAGGTTTATTGAAAAAGGCGTGCATACAGGCGGCGGCCATTCATTCTTTTTCGGTGTGCCTGCTATATGCGACGGTATTGCAATGGGGCATACAGGCATGCACTATTCCCTGCCGAGCAGAGAACTTATTGCCGACATGATTGAGTCTGTTACAATGGCGCATGCCCTTGACGGACTTGTGCTCCTTACAAATTGCGATAAGGTTACCCCCGGTATGCTCATGGCTGCTGCGCGGCTTGATGTGCCTTCAATAATTGTTACAGCAGGGCCGATGCATACAGGCGTGTATAAGATGAAGCGCCGCTCGTTTGTCCGCGATACATATGAGGCAATAGGCAGGTTTAAAAACAAAGAGATAACAGAGGAAGAGCTTTCTGACCTTGAGGTCTGCGCATGCCCCGGCGGAGGCTCATGCCAGGGGATGTATACTGCAAATACAATGGCATGTGTTACGGAAGCGCTCGGTATGTCCCTGGCCGGGTGCGCAACCGGTCTTGAAGGCTCTGCGGATAAGAGGCGGATTGCGTTTGATTCCGGTGTGCGGATAGTGGGCATGGTAGAGGAAGATTTGACACCCAGAAAGATTATGACAAAGGATGCGTTTGAGAATGCTATTCGGATTGACATGGCGCTTGGCGGCTCAACAAATACAGCGCTGCATATCCCGGCCATTGCACATGAGGCAGGGATAGAACTGCCACTTGAACTGTTTGACATGATAAGCAGAGAGACGCCCAATATCGTTAAATTGGAGCCAGCAGGTGACTATTTTATGGAGGACTTAGAATACGCAGGCGGAATTCCTGCTGTTATGAGCAGGCTGAAAAATTCTTTGAAAGATACTATAACTGTCTCCAAAAAAACTATAAAAGAGATTGCCTCCCGCGCCAGGGTTATTGACAGCGATGTGATAAGGACAATGGAAAATGCATATTATAAAGAAGGCGGTATAGCGGTTTTAAAAGGTAATTTGTCCCCCAATGGCTGTATTGTAAAGCAGACCGCGGTAAATGAAAAGGCAAAACATTTCATAGGCAAGGCAAGGTGTTTTGATTCCGAAGAGGCCTGCATGCAAGCGATACTAAATGGAAAGGTAAAGGCAGGCGATGTTGTTGTTGTGAGATATGAGGGCCCAAAAGGCGGGCCCGGCATGAGAGAGATGCTTGCGCCCACAGCAACAATAACAGGCATGGGCATGGCAGACAAGGTTGCGCTTATAACTGATGGCAGATTTTCCGGAGGCACACGTGGTCCCTGCATAGGTCATATATCGCCTGAGGCAATGGAGGGCGGGCTAATAGCGTTTATTCAGGATGGCGATGAGATAGAGATAGATATTCCAAACAGAAAGATAGACTTGAGGGTTGAGAATAGTGAGTTGAATAAAAGAAAAGCAAACTGGAAGCCACCTGAACCAAAGATTAAAAAAGGCTGGCTTGCAAGATATGCAAAGATTGTAACATCTGCAAATACAGGGGCTGTGGTGAAATAAAAATATATCTTTGTAACTATAAGAGTCGTTATGAAAAAAACAGGCGCGCAAATATTCATTGAAAGCCTTTTAAAAGAAGGGGTGGATACCATCTTCGGTTATCCGGGCGGCGCTGTATTGCCTGTATATGATGCGCTTTATGGCGTAACTGCCTTGAAGCATATATTAGTGCGCCATGAGCAGGGCGCTGTTCACATGGCAGACGGCTATGCAAGGGCATCAGGAAAACCGGGGGTTGTTTTGGTTACCTCTGGTCCTGGCGCAACGAATACTGTGACAGGGATTGCAACGGCATATATGGATTCTATTCCCATTGTTGTCTTTACAGGGCAGGTGCCCACTCCACTTATCGGCAACGATGCCTTTCAGGAGGCGGATATTGTGGGCATCACAAGGCCATGCACAAAACACAATTATCTGGTTAAGGATGTGAGAGATCTGGCAAAGATTATCAAAGAGGCATTTTATATAGCCGCAACAGGCAGGCCAGGGCCTGTGCTTGTTGATATGCCGAAAGATGTGCTTAGCGCGTCGTGTGAATTTAAGTATCCGGAAAAGGTCGAGCTGAAAAATTATCAACCGACTTACAAAGGACATCCGGGACAGATCAAGAAAGCCGTTGAGATAATCCTCAAGGCAAAGCGGCCTGTGCTATACACTGGCGGCGGAGTTATCTTATCGGATGCGACAGATGAACTGAAAACACTTGCAGAGAAGCTGCATATTCCGGTTACCAATACGCTTATGGGTCTCGGCGGGTTTCCCGGCACACATCCGTTATTTCTGGGCATGCTTGGCATGCACGGGACATATGTCGCAAACATGGCTGTCACAAACACGGACTGTCTCATCGCTGTCGGAGCCAGGTTTGATGACAGGGTTACCGGAAAGATAGATGAATTTGCGCCGTATGCAAAGATAATCCATATTGACATTGACCCGACATCTATCAGCAAAAATGTCAGGGTGGATGTGCCGATTGTCGGCGATGTAAAATCGGTTCTCAGGGATATAATTAAGGCGCTGGACGAAACAAAGGGACACCATGCCCACAAACAGACATTATCGGAATGGCATGACCAGATAAAAAAATGGGCGGAGACCCATAAACTTTCTTACAAACTGAATGAGAAAAAGATAAAACCCCAGTATGTCATAGAAAGGATTTATGAGCTGACAAAGGGCAAGGCTATTATCACAACAGAGGTGGGACAGAACCAGATGTGGGCGGCGCAGTTTTATAAATTTGACAGACCGAGAACATTTCTGACATCAGGCGGCCTTGGCACCATGGGTTTTGGCTTCCCTGCCGCTATCGGCGCTCAACTTGCATTTCCCGATAAGATTATTATTGACATTGCAGGCGATGGCAGTATACAGATGAATATTCAGGAGCTTGCAACAGCGGTTCAATACAAACTGCCGGTCAAGGTGGCAATACTCAATAATAGATTCCTTGGCATGGTCAGACAGTGGCAGGAGTTTTTCTATGAGAAGAGATATTCCTACACCTGCATGAATGATGTCGCCCCTGATTTTGTCAAAGTGGCAGAGGCATACGGCGCTGTCGGACTCAGGGCAACTAAACCAAATGAGGTGGATGCTGTTGTAAAAGAGGCGCTTGCTGTAAAGAACAAGCCTGTGTTCATGGACTTTCAGGTTGACAGCGAAGAAAATGTCTATCCAATGGTTCCAGCAGGGCAGCCGTTGAATAAAATGCTGTTGGTGTGAGAGGTAAATAAATATATGCGTCATACAATATCTGTTCTTGTAGATAACGAGTTCGGGGTTTTGAGCAAGGTTAGCGGCCTTTTTTCCGGCAGGGGCTTCAATATTGAGAGCCTCTGCGTTGCTGAGACCCTTGACCTAAAGGTCTCAAGGATGACGATTGTTACCACAGGAGACGATCAGGTTGTTGAGCAGATTACAAAACAGTTGAATAAGCTTATAAATGTTATCAAGGTCTCTGACCTTACCGCGGAGGAGCATATCGAGCGGGAACTTGCCATGATAAAGGTGAATGTGGACGCAAAGGACAGGGCTGAAATACTGAGCATAGTTGACATATTCAGGGCAAAGGTCATTGATGTAAGCCCTATCACATACACGATTGAAATGACCGGCGACAATGAAAAGGTAAAGGCAATCATGGAGCTTTTAAAGCCGTTTGGGATAAAGGAGATAGTCAGGACTGGAAAGATTGCAATGGCAAGGAGCCCGAAGACAGGGAAATAAAAAGTGTCATAGAGTCAGAGTGTCAAAGAGTCAAAGTTTTTACTCTGAATCTCTGATACTTTGATACTCTGACACTCTAAAGATGGAGGATACAGAATGAAGGTCTATTATGACAAGGATGCAAATCTGGAAATTATCAGAAAAAAAAAGGTTGCTGTAGTAGGTTACGGAAGTCAGGGTCATGCGCACTCGCAGAATTTAAAAGACAGCGGGGTTGATGTGGTAGTAGGACTGCGAAAAGACGGCGCATCGTGGAAAAAAGCGGAGACAGCAGGCCTGAAGGTTATGGAAGTGGGAGGCGCTGTAAAGCAGGCGGATGTGGTGATGATACTTGTGCCGGATGAGCTGCAGGGTGATTTATATAAAAATGAGATTGCGCCGAACCTTAAAAAAGGCGCATATCTGGCTTTTGCGCACGGGTTCAATATCCATTTTGGCCAGATTGTTCCTGATGCAAATATAAATGTGTTTATGGCTGCGCCAAAAGGGCCAGGGCATTTGGTAAGGCATGAATATACAAAAGGCAACGGTGTTCCTACGCTCATTGCTGTTCATCAGGATCCGTCAAAGGATGCTAAAGATGTGGCGCTTGCTTACGCATCTGCCATTGGAGGCGGAAGGGCAGGCATTATTGAAACTACCTTTAAAGATGAAACAGAGACAGATTTATTTGGAGAACAGGCTGTTTTGTGCGGTGGAACAACAGCCCTTATAATGGCAGGCTATGAGACGCTAATTGAGGCAGGCTATCCTGAAGAGATGGCGTATTTTGAGTGCCTGCATGAATTAAAACTCATTGTTGATTTGATATACGAGGGCGGAATTTCGAACATGAGATATTCCATCAGCAATACAGCCCAGTACGGCGATCTGACCAGAGGGCCAAGGATAGTAACCGAAGAGACAAAAAAAGAGATGAAAAAGATACTGGCGGAGATTCAAAGCGGCGTATTTGCAAAAGAATGGATGCTGGAAAATAAGGCAAATAAACCAGTGTTCACTGCGCTTACAAGAAAAGGACAGGAGCATCCGATAGAAAAGGTTGGCGAAAAGCTCCGGGCAATGATGCCGTGGATGAAGAAAGGGAAGATAGTAGATAAGACGAAGAATTAATTGGAGCGAAGCGAGATGAGGATTCCTTTGGCCAGGGAGGGTTACCCCTTTATCCTGGCCTCAATTTTTGTTACGATAACTTTATGTCTGGCTGGTTTAAGAGCTGTAAGTTACCTATCAGGCGGATTGACTATTTTCATTGTCTCCTTTTTCCGCGACCCTGAAAGAGACATACCTTCTGAAACCGATGACATAATATCTCCTGCAGACGGCAGGATAATTATTGTTGACAGTGTATTTGAAAACCGTTTTATGAAACAGGACGCGATAAAGATAAGCATATTTATGAATGTCTTCAATGTTCATGTCAACAGGGTTCCGGCATCAGGCAAGGTATCAGGTGTTTTTTATAATCCCGGCAAGTTTTTCTCGGCTGATAAGGATAAGGCGTCTCTTGAGAATGAGCAGAATGCCTTGCTTATAGAGGCAAAAAATGGCAAGAGATTTGTTGTAAACCAGATTGCCGGGCTTATTGCGAGAAGGATTGTGTGCTATGCAAAAGAGGGAGATAAAATAGAAAGAGGAAAACGATTCGGCATGATAAGATTCGGCTCAAGATTAGATGTATATCTGCCTGTGGATTGCAGGATAAATGTCAAAGTGGGTGATAAGGTAAAGGCTGGGAGTTCAATATTGGCATATTGGTGAGAGATGATAGATCATGAGATCAAAATAAAACAAAAAGGGAGCGGCATTAAAAAAGGGATATACCTTCTTCCTAATCTGATTACATCTGCCAGCCTTTTCGGCGGTTTTTACTCTATTATTGCGTCCATTGACGGACATTTTCAAAAGGCGGCAATTGCCATCTTCATATCCGCGATATTGGACGGCATGGATGGAAGGGTTGCCAGGCTGACCAAGTCAACAAGCAAGTTTGGCGTGGAATACGATTCGCTGGCAGATTTGGTGGCATTTGGCCTTGCGCCCGGCATATTGATATTTACATGGGCGCTCAGACCTTTCGGCAGATACGGCTGGCTGGCTGCATTTCTCTATGTTGTATGCGGGGCATTAAGGCTTGCGCGGTTCAACATACAGATAGATACTCTTGAGAGCAAAAGGTTCAACGGGCTGCCGATACCTGCATCGGCATCGCTTGTGGCTGCAACTGTCCTGCTATTTTTCCATTTTGGCCATGACGAAACCACGAAGCATATAACTATATTGGTTATGGTCTATGCGCTTGCATTTCTTATGGTCAGCAATGTCAAGTTTTATAGTTTTAAAGAACTCAGCCTTATCAAACGTATGCCGTTCAGGCTGCTGGTTGGATTGATACTGCTGTTGATTGTCGTAGCGGCAGAGCCGCAGGTGACATTATTTATTTTGACATTGGGTTACGCATTGTCAGGGCCGGTTATTACATTATTTGACAGACGCGCAAAAAAGGCTGTCGTTCAAAATATCCAGCGCAAGGAAGAGGAGATTTTTAAGAAGTGACAGAACATGTAAAGATATTTGACACAACACTCAGGGACGGAGAGCAGTCTCCCGGCGCCTCCATGAATGTGGAGGAAAAGTTAATAATTGCCAGACAGCTTGCAAGGCTTGGCGTGGATATAATTGAGGCAGGCTTTGCAATAAGCTCGCCCGGAGATTTTGAGGCTGTTAAAAGAATTGGCAGCGAGGTTGAAGGTCCTGTTATTTGCAGTCTTGCAAGGGCAAAGCCTGAGGATATTGACAGGGCATGGGAGGCATTAAAAGACGCGGCCAGACCCAGGATACATACATTCATCTCCACCTCGGATATACATCTCAAACATCAGTTCAGGATGACGAGAGGAGAGGCTAAAAAGCGGGCTGTTGAGATGGTCAGGAGGGCAGAGGGCTATGTGGATGATGTAGAGTTTTCTCCAATGGATGCGAGCCGTTCTGACAGGGAATATCTCTACGAAGTAATTGAGGCTGTTATAGATGCGGGCGCAACAACCGTTAATATACCTGATACAGTTGGCTATTCAATCCCTTCTGAATTTGGCGCATTGATAAAGGGCATAAAGGAAAATGTCTCCAATATAAAAAAGGCGATAATATCGGTCCACTGCCACAATGATCTGGGGCTTGCAGTTGCAAATTCTCTTGCTGCTGTAATGAACGGCGCCAGGCAGGTGGAATGCACCATAAACGGCATTGGAGAGAGGGCTGGGAACGCATCGCTCGAAGAGATAGTAATGATATTACGGACCCGGAAGGATATCCTTAATATTGACACAAGGATAGTTACAGAGCATATATATCCGACAAGCAGGCTTATAAGCAGCATTACAGGCATAATGGTTCAGCCGAATAAGGCAATTGTGGGGGACAATGCCTTTGCCCACGAATCAGGGATTCATCAGGACGGCCTTTTGAAAGAGAAGACCACCTACGAGATAATGAGGCCTGAATCCATCGGTCTTGCCAAGTCAACGTTGGTCATGGGAAAACATTCAGGAAGGCACGCCTTTAAAATAAGGCTTAAGGAATTGGGCTATGAATTATCTGATGAAAATTTAAATAAGGCATTTGAAAGATTTAAAGTCCTTGCTGACCGGAAAAAGGAGGTTTTTGACGAGGATATTGAGGCCATTGTTGCTGATGAGGTTTTGAGGATAGAGATACCTGAGAGATTTAAACTGGATAAGTTAAATGTTGTAAGCGGCACAGAATCAACCCCTACTGCAACAGTGGAGATGTATATAGACGGCAAACATGTAAAAGAGGCAGGGTTTGGCGACGGGCCGGTTGATGCTGTTTATAAGACCATTGCAAAGATGACAAAGACAAAGAGCAAACTCCTGCGCTATTCAGTGAATGCCATAACAGGCGGCGCTGACGCGCAGGGAGAGGTTACCGTTCGCTTGCAGGAAAATGACCATATAGTGTTGGGACAGGGCGCGCATACCGATATTATAGTCGCCAGCGCCAAGGCGTATATAAATGCGTTGAATAAACTGGAGTATAAAAAGAGAGAGAAGAAGGAGCGGGTGGTGTAATGCCAATGACCATTACCGAAAAAATCCTTGCAAAACATGCCGGGCTTAAAGAGGTTAAACCAGGCCAGCTCATAAATGCAAAGGTGGATATTGCCCTGGGCAATGATATTACTGCGCCTATTGCAATAAAGGAGTTTAAGGCAAGCGGCGCAAAAAATGTTTTCAATAAAAATAAGGTTGTGCTGGTGGCTGACCACTTTACGCCGAATAAGGATATAAAATCTGCTGAGCAGTGCAAGATTTTAAGAGAATTTGCAAAGGATCAGAAATTGACGCATTATTTTGACGGCGGGGATGTAGGCGTGGAACATGCGCTGCTTCCTGAAAAGGGAATAGTTGTGCCTGGCGATCTGGTTATAGGCGCGGACAGCCATACCTGCACCTATGGCGCGCTGGGGGCATTTGCAACCGGTGTCGGTTCAACTGATTTGGCTGCTGCAATGATTACAGGCGAGGCATGGTTCAAGGTGCCTGAATCAATGAAGTTTATATTTAAAGGCAAGCTGAATAAATGGGTTGATGGAAAAGACCTTATACTCTACACCATAGGCGATATCGGCGTTGACGGCGCATTGTATAAGGCAATGGAATTCTGCGGCCCGGCTATTGAAAGGCTTTCTATGGACAGCCGCCTCTCTATGTGCAATATGGCTATTGAGGCAGGGGGGAAGAACGGGATAATCGTGCCTGATAAGATTACAAAGGCATATGTGGATAAAAGGGCAGAGAGGCCGTATAAATTCTATGCAAGTGACGAAGATGCAGTTTACTGCAATGTGAGAGAATACGATTGCGCAAAGATAGAGCCTCAGGTGGCATTTCCCCATCTTCCAGAGAACACAAAAAATATCACAGAGGTTGGAAATATACCAATTGACCAGGTAGTCATCGGCTCCTGTACAAACGGGAGGATGGAAGATTTGAGAATAGCCGCAAAGATATTAAAGGGGAAAAGGGTTGCGCCTTATGTGAGATTGATTGTAATACCCGCAACCCCGCTTATCTACAAACAGGCAATGGAAGAAGGACTGTTTGATATTTATCTTAAGGCAGGGGCGATAATCAGCCCGCCTACATGCGGCCCGTGCCTCGGCGGACATATGGGGATACTTGCAGAGGGAGAGAGGGCTCTTGCAACAACGAACAGAAACTTTGTAGGCAGAATGGGGCATCCAAAGAGCGAGGTATATCTTGCCAATCCAGCGATTGCCGCAGCAACAGCCGTAAAGGGCAGGATTGCGCACCCGGATGAGGTAGTTAAGAAATGAATTATGAAGATTACCAAAGACATGATAGTTGAAGACGTATTAACCAAACATCCGGAAACCATGGATGTGTTTGTTAAACAGGGGCATTGTTTCGGGCTTTTGGCAAATCCGGTGGCAAGGAAATCCTTGGCAAAACTGGTTACCATTGGACAGGCCTGCAAGCTCCATTTTATAGATGTGGAGAGGCTTTTAGAAGATTTAAACAAGGCGGTATCAGGAAGGGAGGAGGGTTAATGGCGCTCTTAAAGGACAACAATCTCTTAAAGATATATTATCTCATGGAACGGGTGGTTGTCTTTGAAGATATAGACGAGGTGTTACAGCATATCATCAAAACCGCCATATCACTAACCAGGGCAGACGCCTCAACCATTAGACTCTTTAACATCAAGACAGGAAAGCTGGAGATTAAAACAGGCTGGGGTCTATCCAATGGTTTTTTAAAACAACCGCCTCTAAGTTTGGGGGAGGGGATAGTGGGGAGGGTGGTGCTCAGTGGAGAACCGTTTATGACAACGGATGTAATGAAGGTAAAGCGCTGTGTCCACAAGGAGCTGGCGCAGATGGAGGGGATAAAGGCCCTTCTTTCTGTGCCTCTCAAGACCAGGGAAACAACCATAGGGTGTATAACGGTCTATCGTAAGATGGAGGGGGCATTTACAGATACAGAGGCCCTCTTTCTGAATATCCTCGCCGCCCAATCGGTAGAGGCGATTGAGAAGACCCATCTCATAGAGGATCTACAAAGACAGGCCACCTTTGATTATCTAACCATGATATACAACAGAGGGGCGATTATGAGGAGGTTCCGGGAGGAGATTGCAAGGGCGTCCAGACAGAACCTTATCCTTTCTGTTGTCTTTATTGACATAGATGATTTTAAGGGGTTTAACGATACACATGGCCACCTCATGGGGGATAAATTGCTGGCCGATTTTGCTGACATCTTAAAGAGACTTTTAAGGAAGAGCGATATTATAGGAAGGTATGGAGGGGAAGAGTTTATCATTATCACCCCAGGAAACGATAAAAAGGGGGGGAAGGTCCTGGCGGAGAAACTTCTGGAAACTATCCATTGTAAGGGGTTCATGGGGAAGGAAGGAGATGTAGTAGGGCTATCCTTCAGCGCTGGCATATCCTCCTTTCCAGAGGATGGAAAGAGCCCCGAGGAACTCATTGAAAGGGCAGATAAGGCTATGTATATGGCAAAAAAAGAAGGGAAGAAGAAGATAAATGTATGGGGGCAGGCATGAAATTTACAGGCAAGGCATGGAAATTCGGGGCTGATATTGATACCGACCAGATTATACCTGCAAGATATTTAAATACATCCGACCCAAAGGAACTGGCAAAACACTGCATGGAAGATGCAGACCCGCAATTTGTCAATAAGATAAAGGCTGGCGATATTATCGTTGCTGATAAAAATTTCGGCTGCGGTTCATCAAGGGAACATGCGCCCATTGCCATAAAGGCAGCGGGGGTATCCTGCGTTATAGCAAAGAGCTTTGCAAGGATATTTTACCGCAACTGCTTTAATATGGGGCTGCCGATATTTGAATCGCTATTTGCAGTTGACAATATAAATGAGGGTGATGAGTTAGAGGTTGATATGGACAGTGGAGAGATTAAAATTACAAAATCCTCAGTCTCCCATAATTACACAGTCTTTAAGGCTCAGCCAATCCCGCCATTTATGCAGGAACTTGTGCATACAGGCGGATTGATGGAATGGGTAAAAAAGAAAGTTCATGGTTCATAGCTCATAGTAAAAACTATGAGCCATCAGCTATGAACTATCAACTATACAGGGGGTGTAATGAAGAAGGAAGGCGTAAGAAGCAAAACAATATCCAGTGAGAGGATCAATATAGAAAACAAGACCATCTGGGTGGACTTGAAGGAAAATGAAGGTGGTAAATTCCTGCAGATTGCAGAGCTTTCCAATGATAGGAGAAGCACGGTAGTAATACCTCACAGCGGCCTGTCTGTTTTTCTTGAAGCGGTGCAGAAAATATCAGTAGATAGCAAGGAGTAAAAATGACAAAAAGTTACAGAATCGCTGTCCTGCCGGGAGACGGTATCGGGCCTGAGATAGTCGGAGAGGCTGTTAGGGTTTTGCGTGTAATCGGCAAGAGGCATAAGATATGCTTTGAGCTGGAAGAGGCGCTTGTGGGCGGCGCATCTATTGATAAATACGGTGTTCCGCTTACCCATGAGACTTTGAAACTTGCAAAGGAAAGCGATGCGGTTTTATTGGGCGCTGTCGGAGGGCCAAAATGGGAGGGGCTTGATTATTCCATAAGGCCGGAGAGGGCTTTGCTGGCGCTAAGAAAAGAACTCGGGCTTTTCGCAAATCTCAGGCCGGTAAAGATATATCCTGTTCTTTCAGATGCGTCAACGTTAAAAAAAGAGGTTATTGAGGACGTTGATATTATGGTTGTAAGGGAGCTTACCGGAGGTCTGTATTTCGGCGCGCCAAGAGGCGTTGAGAAACTCCCGGATGGCACGGAGCGCGGGATAAACACTATGATATACACCACACCTGAAATAGAGCGGATTGCAAAGGTTGCCTTTGATGTGGCGCGAAAGAGAAGGAAAAAGGTTACATCTGTTGACAAGGCAAATGTGCTTGAGACCACCGAGTTATGGAGAAAGGTTGTTACAAAGGCGCATAAGGACTATCAGGATGTGGAGCTAAATCACATGTATGTGGACAACTGCGCCATGCAGCTTATAAGAAATCCAAAACAGTTTGATGTGATAGTAACAGAGAATACATTCGGAGACATTCTTTCTGACGAGGCAGCAATGCTCACCGGCTCTATCGGTATGCTCCCGTCAGCAAGCATCGGCGGCAAAGTGGGGATGTACGAACCCATTCACGGCAGCGCGCCGGACATTGCGGGCCAGGACAAGGCAAACCCCATTGCCACTATCCTGTCTGCGGCAATGATGCTCAGATTTTCATTCAACCTCATAGATGCAGCGAGTGATATTGAAAGGGCTGTGGAGAAGGTATTGAATAAAGGCTTTCGCGCGGCGGATATAAACCAGCATGGAATGAAACTTGTTGGATGCAAGGATATGGGTGAGGCGATAATTTCTTTACTTACCTGATTAACCTTCCCCTTTTACCCTTCCACAATAGAAGCAGCGGACTTGCAACAAAGATTGACGAATATGTGCCGACAAGCACACCGAGAAAGAGCGCAAGCGAGAAATCATGTATTACCTCGCCGCCTGCTGTAAGGAGCGCTGCCAAAACCAAAAGTGTTGTGCCTGATGTAACAACTGTCCTTCTCAGAACCTCATTTATACTTCTGTTAATTAAACCCTCAAGTGTCTCCTTGCCTCTTTTTCTTAAGTTTTCCCTTATCCTGTCAAAAACAACAACTGTATCAGTCATGGAATAACCTGCAAGGGTAAGCAGGGCTGTGATTATTAAAAGATTTATCTCTTTATTTAACACATAAAACACACCCAATACCGCAAGCACATCGTGAAAGGTGGCAATTACAGCCGCAATTCCGAATATAAGCTCAAATCTCAGCGCCAGATATATAAGGATGCCCAGAAGCAATATGCCAACCGCCCATAATGCGTCCTTTTGGAGTTTTTTACCTACTGTCGGGCCAACGGCAGTGGTTGATTCTATAATGAATTTATTATCGGCAAATCCTCTTGTAAAGGCTTGCGACAGCCTGTCTGATGTTGCCTTTAATTCGCCTTCTGTATTTTTGAACCTTATAAGCAATTGATTGCCGCCGGCGAACTGCTGAAGCTCAGCATCTTTAAAATTCTCTTTATCCAATATCTTTCTTGCGTCTTCAAGGGCAAATGGTTTTTCAAACTTAAGCTGTATCGCCATGCCGCCTGTGAAATCAATCCCCATATTTGCCTTGCCGAGCGGTATAAGCACAGCCGCAATAATTCCCATGATAGCCAGTATTATTGACAACCAAAAGGCATAATGCCTCTTTCCTATAAAATCTATCTTTGTATCTTTTAAGATATCCATTTATTTTAAAAACCCCCTTTATATGCTCAGTCTCTCTATTCTTCTCCTCTGTGTTATAAAGTCAAAAACCACTTTTGTCCCAACAAGGGCGGTAAAGAGGTTTATCAATATGCCGATGCTTAAGGATACTGCAAAACCTTTGATAGGGCCGCTGCCGAACTGAAACAATATGGCTGCTGTGATAAGTGTTGTCACATGGGAGTCTATGATAGTCCACCACGCCCTGTCATATCCTGCGTCAATGGCTGACCTGACTGTCCTGCCTGTTTTAAGCTCCTCCTTTATTCTCTCAAATATCAGGACATTGGAATCAACACCCATGCCGATTGTTAAGATAATGCCGGCAATGCCTGGCAGGGTAAGTGTTGCATTGAACCATGCCATAGCGCCAAGCAGCATTGTAATATTAAGAGCCATTGCAAAATCAGCGATAAGGCCTGAAAGCCTGTAATAAAAAAGCATAAAGCCGAGGACGAGAATGCCGCCTATGATTGCCGCATTAACACCTGCCTTGATAGAATCTTCACCGAGGGAAGGCCCCACCGTAACATTCTGGATTATATTTACAGGCGCAGGCAAGGCGCCGGCCCGAAGCACAATTGCCAAATCTGTCGCTGTTTCATGCGTAAAACTCCCTGAAATCTGCGCCCTGCCGCCGCCTATCTTTTCCCTTATTACTGGCGCTGAATAAACATTTCTGTCAAGAATAATCGCCATCCGCTTATTTATATTTTGATTCGTAACATCCTCAAATATCCTTGAACCTTCGCTGTCAAATGTTATGGACACATACGGCTCGTTAAACTGAGAATCTATTGCAACCCTTGCATCGGTTAATAGATCGCCGGTAAGAACAGCCTCTTTTTTTATAAGAAATGGCGTTTGCCGGACAGCGCCGCTCTCTATATCTACTCTTCTTTCGTAGAGAAGCTCGTCCCCTTCAGGAACCTGGCCGTCCAGGGCCTTTTTTAAATCTCCTGCCTCGTCCACCATCTTGAACTCCAGCACTGCGGTTTTGCCTATCAGGGCTATGGCTCGGTCAGGGTCTTTTAATCCGGGAAGCTGAACCACAATCTCATCTTTTCCCTGCGCATGGATGAGCGGCTCTGTTACGCCGAACTTATCTATCCTGTTCCTTATGGTTTCAATAGCCTGAGATGTGCTCCACTCTTTTATCCTCTTTGTTTCGGTGTCTGTAAGCGTATATGCTGTGCTGTTTCCCTTTTCAGATACTTTTTGAAATATCGGATAGTTATCTCCCATAGCCTTTTCTACCGCTGTCTTTGCAGCTTCATTCTGATACAATATTAAAACCTCATGGCCTTGAGCCTTTACCTCTGAAAAGGCAACCTTTTTCTCCCGGAACAATCCATCTATGCCTTTACTCATCCTTTGCAAATGGTTCTCAATCCCTTTTTCAGTATCAACCTGAAGAACAAGATGCATGCCGCCCTGCAGGTCAAGTCCAAGGGCTATCTTTGGAAAGTTATCTTTATACCATGAAGGAAGGGATTTGGAAAATGGCGTTGAAGGCAGAAAAAGCACGACAGCCAGCAAAAAGAAAAAGCCGATCAAAACAAGACGTCCAATTATGCTCTTTGGCATTTAAGAACCCCCAATAATACAGGCAAGAGGTTATAGGCTATGGGCTATAGTTTTTCCCCATTGCCTTTCGCCCATTGCCCATAGCCTGTACTTTATTTATTTTTTTTTGACGCTATGTATTCCTTGCCAACCTTGACCTTGACATTCTCGGCAATCTCTACGGTAACAGTATCCTCTGTCACACCTGTAATGGCTCCATGTATACCGCCTGATGTAATAACCATATCGCCTTTCTCAAGTTTGGAAATCATCCCCCTGTGCTCCTTTGCCTTTTTCTGCTGAGGCCTTATGAGGAGAAAATAAAAGATCACAAATAGTATAACCAATGGGGCAAAGCTCAGAAACTGCCCCATCCCTCCTGCTGCCGGCGCCTCATCTGCTGCAAATGCGATTGTGGTAAAGTTTAACACTGTGATACCTCCTTTTGATTTATGAATTCAGATTCTTGTAAAATTCTGTCTTAAATTCCTGGAATCTATCCTCTTCTATAGCATCTCTTATATCAGCCATAAGTTTTATATAATAATAAAGATTATGCGTGGTGCCGAGCCGCGCTGCAAGGATCTCATTTGCCGCAAAAAGATGTCTCAAATATGCCCTTGAATAGTTTTTGCATGCATAGCAGTTGCATCCATCTTCTATCGGATTAGGGTCATTAGCATACTGGGCATTTCTTATACCCAATTTCCCATACTTTGTAAAGAGCGTTCCATTCCTGGCATTTCTTGTGGGCATAACACAGTCAAACATATCAACCCCCCTCAGCACCCCTTCTATCAGATCCTCTGGTGTGCCGACACCCATCAAATACCTCGGTTTATCCTCAGGGAGATATGGGACAACAGCATCTATCATTTCATACATCAGAACCTTATCCTCCCCTACGCTCAAGCCCCCTATTGCATAACCATCAAAGCCTATTCTCATTATCGCCTCTGCGCTCTCTTTTCTTAAGTTCTGAAACATCCCGCCCTGAACTATGCCAAAAAGCGATTGTCCTTCGCTTTTTTTTGCTTCCTTGCATCTTTTTGCCCATCTGTGCGTAAGCCCCATGGAATCCTTTGTATATTCGTATGTAGAGGGATATGCAGTGCATTCATCCAGACACATTATTATATCAGCCCCAAGGGCCTCCTGGATCTCAATAGCCTTTTCCGGGCTTAAAAAATGCTTTGAACCGTCAAGATGCGATTGAAACCAAACCCCCTCCTCCTTTATCTTTCTCAATTCAGAATGGCTGAATACCTGATACCCGCCGCTGTCCGTGAGTATCGGCCTGTCCCAGTGCATGAATTTATGCAGGCCGCCCATATTTTTTATAAGTTCATGCCCCGGTCTTAAATAGAGGTGATAGGTATTGCAGAGTATTATCTCTACCCCTATATCCTTAAGCTCTTCGGGTGTCATGGCCTTTACAGTTGCCTGTGTGCCTACAGGCATAAACACAGGTGTATTTATCCGGCCATGAGAAATTGTGATTCTACCCAGCCTTGCCTTACTATGCAAATCATTTTTTGTTAATCTAAAATCAAAGGCCATTTATATCCGCCAGATAATATCTTATAGGAAAGTAAAAATAAAGGATAAAATAATAGGAAAGAGGCTATGGGTTTTACCCCTTGCCTATTGCCTATCACCTATAGCCCGTTTTTATCTTTTTTGAATTGACTCTAATACCTTAAAGATGTTAAAGGTTATGAAAACGGCCTGCGCCCATAGCTCAGTTGGATAGAGCACTTGACTACGAATCAAGGGGTCGGGGGTTCGAATCCCTCTGGGCGCACCAATGAAAACAGTGAACAGTGGACAGTGGTCAGTGACAGAGAAAAAGATGAATGGTTCATGAGAGAGGCTCTCAAGGAGGCTGAAAAGGCTGCCCCAAAAGGCGAAGTCCCTATAGGCGCTGTAATAGTCTCGGATAATAAAATTATAGCAAGAGGCCATAATCTAAAAGAATCTACTGCTGATGCTACTGCCCACGCAGAGATAATTGCCATTAAAAAGGCCTCTAAAAAACTCGGCGGATGGCGTCTTACAAATTCAATCATCTATGTTACATTGGAGCCGTGTCTTATGTGCATGGGCGCATTGATTCAGGCAAGGGTAGAAAGGCTTGTCTTTGGCTGTTATGACCCAAAGGCAGGGGCGTGCGGCTCTTTATACGATTTGTCGCAGGACAAGAGACTGAATCATCAGATTAAAGTAACCGAGGGTGTTATGGCCGGGGAATGCGGGAAGATACTGAAGGGGTTTTTTAATGGGCTGCGAAATAAATACCGTAAGGAATGAGCTGTAAACAGTTCACACTTTAAGGAGGTTTTACATGACCACAATTGTTGATGTCTTAGCAAGAGAGATACTTGATTCAAGGGGCAATCCTACTGTTGAGGCAGAGGTTATTTTGGAAGACGGCTCAATAGGCAGGGCTGCTGTGCCTTCCGGCGCATCCACTGGCGAGCATGAGGCAGTAGAACTTAGAGACGGCGATAAAAAGAGGTATCTTGGCAAAGGTGTTTTAAAGGCAGTGGGAAATGTGAATGACAAGATAGGACCTGATATAGTGGGCATGGATGCCTTAGATCAGATTCTTATAGACAGGACAATGATTGAGCTTGACGGCACTGGAAATAAGGGCAATCTGGGAGCAAACGCAATCCTCGGTGTATCGTTGGCGGCGGCAAAGGCCGCCGCCGCATCCCTTTGTATTCCCCTGTACAGGCACATCGGCGGCGTAAATGCGAATACACTGCCTGTGCCGATGATGAACATCATAAACGGCGGGGCACATGCTGACAACAGCCTTGATCTTCAGGAGTTTATGATAATGCCAATTGGCGCAGAGGATTTTCGGAATGCAATAAGGATGGGCGTGGAGGTGTTCCATCTCCTTAAATCAATACTCAAGAAAAAGGGATTAAACACCGCTGTCGGCGATGAAGGGGGATTTGCGCCGATGCTCAAAACAAATGAAGAGGCTATTGAATTGATAATGGAGGCCATAACCGCTGCCCGATACAAGGCAGGCAAAGACATCTTGCTCGCCCTTGATCCAGCCGCAAGCGAATTTTATGATTCTTCAAAAAAGGTCTACAATCTAAAAGGCGAAGGTAAAACCCTGTCCTCTGAAAAGATGATTGATTATTATGAAAGATTGGTTAAGGCATATCCAATTATCTCCATTGAAGACGGCCTTGCAGAGAACGACTGGAAGGGATGGAAAGGCCTGACAGAAAGGCTCGGCAAAAATGTTCAGCTTGTTGGTGATGACATATTTGTAACAAACAAGAAGATCCTGGCAAAGGGCATAGAAGCGGGTATCGGCAATGCAATCCTTATCAAGGTAAATCAGATAGGAACCCTTACAGAGACCCTTGAGGCAATTGAAATGGCAAAAAAAGCAGGTTACACAGCAATAATATCCCACAGGAGCGGCGAAACAGAGGATGCAATAATCGCGGACATAGCAGTTGCCACTAATGCAGGACAGATAAAGACAGGCTCTGCATCCAGGACAGACCGTATTGCAAAATATAACCAGCTTTTGCGCATAGAAGAAGAATTAGGCGAGACGGCGCAGTTTTTGGGAAAAGGGGTTTTTTATAATCTGCAATCTTGAATGCAGGCAGCAGGCAGTTGATGCCTGCTTTTAAGAAGAGGAGATATTATGTCAGAAGGTATCTGGCTTGAGGCCATAATAATACTGATATTGGTTTTTGCAAACGGCTTTTTTTCAGGTTCTGAGATAGCCATCATATCTGCGAGAAGAAGCAAGTTAGAGGAACTGTCAAAAAAGGGGATGCACTCTGCGGATATTGTAAACAGGCTAAAGAGCGACCCCGATAGGTTGCTGGCCACTGTTCAGATAGGTATTACCGTAATAGGCAGTCTCGCATCTGTTATCGGTGGCGTGGCGGCAATAGAGACATTAAAGCCGCTTTTATTATCCATACCGCTGTGGCCATTCCGGGAATTTGCAGAGCCTATCTCGGTTGGCATTGTGGTCATTGTCATATCATATGTAACCCTCATATTCGGAGAACTTATACCAAAATCACTGGCTTTGCGATATGCCGAAGAGCTGGCATGTGTATCTGCGGGACCGGTAGATTTTCTGTCCAGGATATCATATGGATTTGTAAAACTTCTGACCATGTCCACCAATCTTGTGTTGAAGGTTTTCGGGGCAAAGGGTCTGGAAAAAAGGGCATTTGTGTCAGAGGAAGAAATCAAATATTTTATAAAGGAAGGGAAGCAACAGGGTATATTTGAAGAGACAGAAGAGGCCCTTATTCATGGCGTATTTGAGTTTGCGGATATGACGGTTAAAGACATTATGATTCCCAAGCACAAGTTTAATGCCATAGAAGTTAATATGTCGTTGGAACAGGTGTTTAAATTTATAATTGAAAGCGGTTTTTCCAGATACCCTGTCTATCAGGGCGCCAAAGAAAATATTGTCGGCATACTTTACAACAAGGATGTATTGAAGGCTATGGAAGAGAGAAGGTCTCTGGCGCTGCGGGAATTGATACGGCCGCCATATTTTGTGCCTGACACCGCAATGATAAGCCGTTTATTAAGAGAGCTGCAAAGAAGAAGGGTTCATATGGCCGTTGTTGTAAATGAGCACGGCGAGGTTGACGGCCTTGTAACAATAGAGGATATCCTTGAAGAGATAGTAGGTGAAATAGAAGACGAGTACGATATAGAAAAGGGCGGGCTTGTTGAAAGGCTGAAGGACGGCGCAATGGTAATAGACGCATCCGCGCAATTAAGGGATTTGACAGATGTAGGGATCCCCTTTGAAAGCACAGAGGAGTTTAATACCCTGGCCGGTTTTATGTATTCCAAACTCCAGAAAATACCGCGCGGCGGCGAGTTTATTTTTTACAAGGGCTATAGATTTACTGTTGTAGATGTGGATGGAAGAAGGATTGTAAAGGTCAAGGCAGAGAAGGTACTGGAAGAGGCAAGAGAGCAACATGGCCATGGTCTTTAAAGATGCTGGCATGGGTGTAAAAAATGATTGACAATAGAATCTTTTTTGTGATAGAGAAACATCCAGCTTGTAATTTTATGAGGTCTTCCGCAACTGACGGAATTAAGGTGGTTACCACCGGGGAGCGGAAGTTTATAAGGATAGCCGACCGTCTGGGCAAGATTGCAGATTTTAAAAAATCTGTTTTTTAGCTCCAGGCGGTTTTTTTATTACAAAAACTTTAGGAGGATTATAAAATGGCAGAAAAGATTAAGGTTAAAAACCCTATTGTAGAGATTGACGGCGATGAGATGGCGCGGGTTATGTGGGCATGGATAAAAAAGCATCTGATTATGCCCTATCTGGATGTAAAACTTGAATATTATGATTTAGGGCTTCCCAAGCGGGAGGAGTGCAAAGACCAGATAACCATGGATGCTGCGAAAGCCATTGCCAAACACGGCGTAGGTGTAAAGTGCGCCACTATCACACCTGACAAGGCAAGGGTAGAGGAGTATAAACTCAGCAAACAATGGCCGAGCCCGAATGGCACCATTAGGGCGCATCTTGACGGGACTATCTTCCGCGAACCTATTATTTGTAAGAATATTAAACCTGCTGTGAATTCATGGAAAAAGCCTATAATCATTGGTCGTCATGCCTACGGTGACGAGTATAAGGCGGCTGAATTTACCGTTCCCGGGCCAGGCACAGTGGAATTGGTTTATAAACCTGCGGATGGTTTACAGTCCACGACATTAACCGTTCATGAGTTTAAAGGTCGTGGTGTAACACTTGGCATGCATAATACTGAAAAATCTGTCCGCTCCTTTGCGCAGGCAAGTATAACATATGCATTACAGCGTAAAACAGACCTCTGGTTTTCTGCTAAGCAGACCATTCTGAAACAATATGATTCCTTTTTTATGAATATCTTTCAGGAGGAGGTAAATAAAAGGAAGGGGGATTTTGAAAAGGCAGGCATCACTTACTGGTATACCCTTATTGACGATACAGTAGCGCAGATAATGAAACACCCTGGCGGAATCCTCTGGGCTACAAAAAACCGCGACGGTGATGTGATGAGTGATATGATTGCAAGTGGTTTCGGTTCTCTCGGGCTTATGACATCTGTTCTGGTCAGCCCTGACGGAAAGATGGAGACAGAGGCTGCACACGGCACAGTAACCCGGCACTTTCGTCTGCATCAGCAGGGGAAAAAGACCTCTACCAATCCAACGGCAAGTATCTTTGCATGGACAGGCGCCTTAAAGCGCCGTGGAGAACTGGACAACACCCCTGATGTGGTAAAATTTGCCGAGGCTCTGGAAGATGCAAATGTTAAGACAATTGAATCAGGAACTGTTACCGGCGACTTGGCAAGATTGATTCACGAAACCTCTAAACCGCCAGAGGATTCCTATGTAGATACCGAGCAGTTTATCAAAGCAATTGCCAAAAGATTGGAGTCAAGTTTATAAACTCATGGGGTATTAAGGAGCATTTATGCAATTAACCGGTTTATTGTGGGGCAGTAAATTATTAAGACGTGTTGAATTCCCTTGTGCGGATGTGCTTGGGCCTGAGGCCAGCGTTGACGAAATTAAAGACCTTATAAAGAAGAAGGGACAGGTCTTTATAAAGCCCATTTTTAAAGGCGGTGTGGGCAAGAAGGGGAAATCAGGCCTTATCGGCAGGGCAAGCGATATTGCAACAGCTTTAAAGGAAAAAGAGAGGCTATATTTTGCAGAGCATCCTGCTGGCGCAGGAAAGGCAGACGGCGTTACATTTGAGGGCGGTGTTCCAGCAAAGAATGAGGTATATTTTTCAATAGCAGAAAGCACTGTATTCAGGGCCCCCACAATGACAATCACGCATCACGGCGGCGTTGACATAGAGGAACTTACCAAGGATAAGATAAAGGAGATTCCCTTTGACCCGCTTACAGGGCTTAAATCATTTCATATAGCAAATGCCCTTGAAGAGCTTGGGGCGCCGAGCGAGATAATCAGCCCCCTTGTGCAGAATCTTCCGAAACTCTGGACGCTGTACAATAATTACGGGATGAATGTCATTGAGCTTAATCCCATAAGGATGTCGCCCGACAGCGCAGGCAGGCTTGTGCCGGTGGCGTGTGATTTTAAAGGTTCTTTTGATATAGACGACCCTGCATGGAAGCGTCTTGAACTGCCGCCGCATCTATTTGCGTCCGACTATTCAGAGTTTGAGCAGGAGATAAACCAGTTAAGAACATATCAGGGACAAAGCGATGTGTTTGTCATAAATCCCAAAGGGACAATAACAGCCCCGACATTTGGCGGCGGCGCAAACGCCCTTGTTACAGAGCTTCTTGGCGAGAGGGCGACAATATCCTCTGACTTCGGAGGCAATCCGCCTTATGCCAAGATGCTGGAGATTTCAAAGATTGTGTTTAAGTATTGGCTCGGCCAGTCCAATGTGCTTTTCATCATAGGCGGCAAGGCAAACAATACAGACATATACGAGACATTCAGGGCAATGGCAGATGCGCTCAGATTGTATTTCCAGACTTCGGGGCCAGCGCCGATATTCGTTGTTGTCGGCAGGGGCGGCCCGAATCTTATAAGGGGTATGGCCTATATGAAGGATACAGTAGAATCCCTCGGCCTGCCGTACAGGTTCTTTGGTTTTGACAGCGCCATGTCAGAGGTTGTCAACTACGCGCTTAAGGTTGACCATTGGATGGAAAAGGAAGGGAAAAAACAGTTAAAAGAAAAGATGGGAATATAAAAGACTGGGTCAAGTAGCAAGGGGACAACCCCCTTAAATCCCCCTTTGTTAAGGGGGACACAGGGGGTTGTGTCTCGCTTAGCGGGTTCAAGTTTGTAACTTGAACCCAAACAGTTCGTATAATGTAATAACAAATTTAATGGAGCAGGTTACAAACCTGCTCCCGCAAAGATGGGAATATAATTTAGGGAGATTTTAATATGCACAAGGCAGGAGTTAAGAAATTTCCATATTATGTGGGGGTTAATTCCCTTGCAGACATAGCAACAAAAGAGGACAGGGTGTGTGTCCTCAATATACTGGGAAACGAGAGCAGGTCTGTTACGCCGGTGAGCCATGAATATTCAGGCGGCAATGTTGTGTTCGGCACAGGCCCTGGAAGATCAGGCCAGGTTCTTGATACAAAGCTTGGACCCATTCCGGTCTATAACTCTGTAAAGGAAGCAAGGGCTGCGGGTCATAAATTTAACACGGCAGTCATCTATCTTCCGCCTTCCGGTGTTAAGGACGGTGTTGCCGAGGTAGTGAGGCAAAACCCTGATTTAAAAAAAGTAATAATCCTTACTGAAAAGGTATCTGTCCATGATGCAAGGGTTATAAGGGCAATCTGCCAGACAAACGGCGTTGATATATTTGGCGGCAACTGCCTCGGTGTAGCTGACGCTTGGAATAAGGTGAGAATCGGCGGAGCGCTTGGCGGCAACAAACCAGAGGAATCCATTGTAAAAGGCTCTATCGCTATATTTTCAAATTCAGGCAACTTCACCACAACCATTGCAACCTATCTTCTTACAAATGGGTGGGGGACAACGACATCCATTTCCAGCGGCAAGGATGTCTATATACATTTTGCGCCGAAGGAATTTTTCAATGCTATGGATAATGACAACAGGAGCAAAGGCGCTGTAATATATGTTGAGCCGGGCGGATACTATGAACATGGTCTTGAGATAAACAAGCCCACAGTTGCCTGTGTTGTGGGCCGCTGGAAGGCAAAGCTTACAAAGGCGTGCGGACATGCAGGAAGTCTTGCAGGCTCAGGCGATGATGCAATGGCAAAGGAAAGATGGTTCATGGATTATTTTGGGGTAAACGGGATATATACGCCGGAAAAGCCTGTATTCAGCAAAAAGGGGGCTGTTGTCATAAACATAGCCCATATACCGGAGGCGCTTACAAGGGTAATGGAGCTAAACGGCATAAAGCCGGATTTTGTGTCCATGGGAGACCTCTCATTAAAGTGCTGGTTCGGGAATAATCAGGGGCTTAAGCTTTCAAAGGAACTTGATGTCAGGATAGCTGAGGCAACCATTCCGTATAATGAGCAGATAGAGGCGATAAGCAGGCAGATAGGCGCGCACTATCCAAGACAGATAATGAAAGACGCAAGCGGCGCTTCAATGATGGATGCAAAGACACAGGTGACAAAGGTTTACAATATCCCTGTCCTTGATGCGTCCAGGAAATCTTTGGAAGAAAACCTCGTATTTTCTTTATTAAAGGAATATCCTGAGGGATACGCAAGAGACCTTGCAAACCTTGCATTTAATTCCTATGTGAATATGTGCGGCGATGCGGCGCTTATTGCCGCTGATGCCTCAAGGGATTCGGAAAATTCCCCAAATACAGCCATTGCCGCAGGCATATCCATAATCGGCAAAGGCAGGGTTAAGGTTTCTATGGACATATTATCTGCTTTGCTTGAATTGTTCCAGCATACAAAGATTGAGAATCCTGTGGCTAAGTTTGATTACAAGGAGATATTAAAAGGGCTGGGCAAGGAAAAGAAAGATACCATGACTGTAAAAAAGGATGATGTGCTTGCCAGCAAGATGCTTAAGAGAATAGAGAGGCTCGGCATTAACTCAATATTTATAAATTTTGTAAAGGACTCCGCAGCAGGAAAGCCGTCAAGCGATGCGCTTATGGCAGGCATGTGGGCGACTATCGGCTGGAACGCCCTTATGAGGAAGAAGGTTTCAAAAACAACATTCTTAAGCCTGCCGTGGTATTCAAGGGTGTTCTCGGCATTTGCTGCATGCAGTGTGCCTGCCCTTAAGCACAAGGAAGATAGCTTCTGCGGCATTGATATTGACGAGGTCATTGAAAAACTGACATTCACAGAGATTGCTTTCATTGCTATGATAGGAAGGAAACCCTCACAAAACGAGTTGTTTGAGTTCTCGATGCTGCTTGGCCTTATTATATCAAACGGCCCGGGCACCATATCTGCCCAGGGATGCAAGGGCGGGGTGAGCGCAGACGGCCCTGAGGACCCGTCAAGGGTGCAGATAAACAAGGCGTTTGTAGGTTTCCTGACACATACAGGTTTTGCGCATGGCGGGAACGGCTACGAGGCCATTTCATTCCTGATAAACCGCTTCAGGGACAAAGGGCTCAAAAGACCGGATGATAAGAAACACGGGCTAAATCTCAAGGCAATTGCAGATGAGTATGCGAAATGGTACGCAGGGTATAAGGCAAAGGAAAAGGCCATAGGTAACATAGAATATATGAAGGTGCCTTGCGTAAACCATCCTGTATTTAAGGGCAAGGCGGTAAATTATGATCCAAGGGAGCAGTTTGTAAGCAAGGTATTTGAGGAAAAGGGTATATACAATGTATTCCTTGATTTCTACCGCAGCCTTGTGCAATCTCTTTTTGATAACAAGGTAAGCGAGAATGTCTATTGCGTAAATGTTGATGCCGTGATTGCAGTAATCCTTTTAAAGATGCTTTGGGAGCCTTTCAGGGCAGGGAAGATTACGGAAAAGGAGATTGAATCCGCCGCATTTACCACATTTTTATTCGGCAGGATGATAGGCTCCGCAGCGGAGATAGACGACCACATAAACCGGGGCAGAAATATGGACACAAGGACGCCTGTAGGCAACTGCACATTTGTGGGATAGGGCCTCAAGGCTAAAGTCTTGTAGCCTGCCGATTTATCGGCGCTTTTAATACGCCCAATAAATTGGGCAACTACAAACCTTCAGGTTTGAACTTTAAAGGCTGTGGCTAACCGCTACGGCCTTTTTTATTTGACAAAAATTGGCAAGAAGTATAACTTAAGACAGGTAAAGAAGAAAGAAGGAGCCTTATGGCCGTAATAAAGAAGGTTAAAAAAATAGGCGAGATTCTGGTTGACGCTGGTCTCATTACAAACGCACAGCTTGAAGATGCCTTAAATGTAAGCAAAAGGACAGGCGCCAGGCTCGGCAGGACATTAGTCAATATAGGCGTTGTAACTGAGGAAGGCATTGCCCATGCGCTTGCCCATCAATTTAATATCCCGTATGTATCATTAAGCGGGGTAATTATAGAGCCTCAGATTATTAAACTTATACCAGAGGCCCTGGCCAGAAGATACAAGGTTATCCCGTTTACAAAAGAGGGAAATGCCATCAGGGTGGCAATGTTTGACCCCCTGGATGTATTCGCCACGGATGACCTTAAGAAGGTCAGCGGTTGTCAGATATTGCCTTCTGTGGCAACAGAACGTGATATTCAAAGGGCCATTGACCAGTATTACGGAGCGGCAGGCTCTATAGAAGAGATAGCGGGGCACATTGAAGGCGCAGAGATAGAACTTCTCAAGGGCGAGGAGGATATGCCGGAGAAGCTTGAAAGGATTGCCGGCAAGGCATCTGTTATCCAGCTTGTAAACCTTATAATATCTCAGGCCGTAGCAGAAAGGGCAAGCGATATACATATAGAGCCAAGCGGATTACGAACTGAGGCTGGAGGCCGGGATGAGGACATTTTAAGAGTGAGGATGAGGGTGGACGGTGTTCTGCATGAGATGAGCAATCTTCCTCTTAAACTGCATCCTGCTGTTTTGTCCAGGGTAAAGATACTTGGCGGATTGGATATTGCTGAAAAAAGGCTTCCCCAGGACGGAAGGTTTAATATCAAGGTCGGCAACAGCGATATTGATATACGTCTTTCTACGCTTCCCATCATATTTGGGGAAAAGGCTGTTATGCGGCTATTGGACAAAACCTCGCTTCTCTTAAAACTTGAGGAATTGACCCCTTTCCCTGACACATTAGAGATATTAAAAAAGATGGTTAAAAAGCCGTTTGGCATGATACTCCTTACAGGTCCTACAGGAAGCGGCAAGACAACAACCGCCTATACTATCCTCTCCATGATAAACTCCATAGACAAAAACATTGTGACTGTGGAGGATCCGGTGGAGTATAAACTGAAAATAATAAATCAGGTTCAGGTAAACACCAAGGTCGGCATAACTTTTGCAAATGCCCTGCGCCATATCCTGAGACAGGATCCTGATATTGTAATGATAGGAGAAATAAGGGACAGGGAAACCGCAGAGATTGCCATACATGCGGCGCTCACAGGGCATCTCGTCATATCAACCATACATACCAATAATGCGGTAGGGACAATAACCCGCCTCATTGATATGGGCATAGAGCCGTTCCTTATATCTTCTGCTATCACCTGTCTTGTCGGACAGAGGTTGATAAGGGGGATATGCCAAAAATGCAAGGTTTCTTATCAGCCTTCACCGAATATGCTTAAAGAACTGGGCATCCCTGCTGCAGAGAAGATTCCATCATTTTACAAAGGTCAGGGGTGCGCTGCATGCAAAGGGAGCGGGCTCAAAGGCCGTCTTGGAATTTTTGAGACTCTATTGATAAATGAAGACATCAGAAAATTGATATTAGAGAAAAGCGACGCCGGCAAAATATTAGAGGCATCAATAAAACACGGTTTCAAGACGCTGCGGCATGAGGGCATAAGGGCTGTTTTAAACGGATACACAACAATAGAAGAGGTTTTGCAGGCAACGCAGGAGATAGAATAGGGTCAAAGAGTCAAAGGGTCAAAGATTTAAAGAAGCGAGGTTTTACTCTGACTCTTTGACTCTCTGACTCTTTGGAGGACTATGCCATTCTTTTCATACAGGGCAAGAAACAGGACAGGGGTATTGGTTACAGGCAGGATGGAGGCTGCAACCAGGACTGCGGCTGAAACCAATATCGACAGGATGGGGCTTATACCCCTATCTGTCAAGCCTGCAAAAAAATCCATTGAACTCCCTGACATAAACCTTCTCTTTCAGACTATAACCCCGCAGGACACCATTCTCTTCAGCCGGCAGTTGGCTACATTATTCACTGCCGGCATTCCTTTAACAAGAGCGCTGTTCACTCTGGAAACCCAACTCAGCAATAAGAAATTAACAAATATCATAAAAACCGTCAGAGAGGATGTTGAAGGCGGGGCTACATTCGCGCAGGCCTTAAAAAAACATCCGCATATCTTTGATGAAACATATTACAGCATGGTAGAGGCCGGCGAGGCTGGCGGTATACTGGACAGTATCCTCGATAGATTGGCCGCCATGAAGGAAAGGATACAGGAGATAAATTCAAAGGTTAAGTCCGCAACGCTTTATCCCAAAATAGTTGTCGCGGCTATTTTGATAGCCGTAATTATACTTATGACATTTGTTGTTCCAAAGTTTGCAAGGCTATATTCAAATTTCAATGTGCCTCTGCCGCTTCCCACAAGGATTCTGATTGCAATGTCAAATTTCTTTTCATCATATTGGTATCTGGCAGCCATTGCCGCTATTCTCCCCATTGTAATCTTCAAATGGTATACAAAGACCGATGCAGGCCATTACAATTGGGATAAATGGAAGCTTAACATACCAATCTTCGGCCCTTTTTCACAGAAGGCTACCATGTCCAGATTTGCAAGGGTGTTTGGCTCGCTTTATAAAAGCGGGCTGCCAATACTCCAGTCCCTTGATATAGTGTCAAGGGTGACTGATAACAGGCTTATATCCAGGGCAGTAAAGGATATAGAGATAGACATAAGGTCTGGAAAGAGCTTGTCTGAGTTAATGGAGCAAAGCCGTCTTTTCCCCCCGATGGTTGTACAGATGGTTCGGGTTGGCGAGGAGACAGGCGCTCTTGATGAGATGCTGGAAAAGGTTGCCCAGTATTATGATCAGGAGGTTGATTATACTGTAAAAAACCTGACCACAAGCCTTGAGCCCATCCTCCTCACCGTTATATTCGGCATGGTTTTATTTCTGGCGCTTGCCATATTCCTTCCTATGTGGGACATAGTAAGTATTGTGAAGAGATGAAATGGAAAAATGGCTGTCAAAGAAAAATGTCAGGCTGAGTCTGTATTTTTTCATGCCTGTATTTTTTGCCTCTTTTGCAATAGGACTCGGTCTTACAATAATTGAGGCAATGGACAGGCTTCTGCCGGCAGGCACTATCCTGTCATCTCATAGGCAGGATATTGAATATCTGCGCTGGTATGTAAAGGTGGCAACCCTCGGAGGCGCTGCAATTGCTGTTATTACAGGTCTTTTAATTGCATTTGCCTTAAACAGGCCGCTTAAGAGGCTGGAGGATACATTAAAAAAGATTGCCGCGGGAAACATAGAGGAATTAAACTTAGACATCACAAATGAGTTTGTCTCTTTAAGCAAAACCTTTAATACCGCTATTTCAACCATAAAACAACGTCTCTTAACGGCAAAGGACAGCGCATCCGATGAAGCGGTTCATGGCTTGGAAAGATTAGAAAGATTGGCTGTGCTTGGCGGAATATCAGCCATAATCGCCCATGAAATAAAAAATCCGCTTGCATCCATAAAGGGGCTGACCCAGCTTATGGCTGAGAAGGCGGGCATGGACAGCGATGCAATAAAATACATATCTGTAATGCTTGAGGAAATAGACCGCCTGAACAAGGTGGCAGATAATCTTCTTTATCTTGCAAAACCTTCTAAAGAGGACTACAGATACTGCGATATAAGGCAGCTTTTAGACAAGGTTGCGGCTAAGGCGCTCCATGCAATAGATAAAAAAGTTGAAATATTAAAAGACTCTGATAAAGCGCCGGTAGAGATATGGATGGATAGCGATAGATTGGAAAGGGCGTTTTTAAATCTCATGATAAATGCCCTACAGTCAACCCTTGAAAATAAAGGGCAAGATTCAGGGGGAGCAGTTGCAATTACTGTTGCAAAATATGGAGATACGGTGTTTGTTAAGATAACCAACAAGGGTTCCTTTATCCCTGCACAAGGCAGGGAGCAAATATTTGAGCCTTTTTATACTACGAAAGGCAGGGGAACCGGGCTCGGCCTTGCTGTTGCAAAACATATTATATCATCCCACGGCGGAGATATAAGGGTTGAAAGCAATGAAGAAGAGACAACTTTCATTGTAGAGCTTCCGCTCACATCCCCATCCCTTGACGGGAGGGGGCAGGGGGAGGGTTTTCATCGTGCTTAACCCCAACATACTCATTGTAGACGATGAATCCAGCATGAGATTTTTTCTGGCCGAGGCTATGAAAAAGGAAGGCTATTCCTTTGCAACAGCCCCGTCAGGCGAAGAGGCGCTGGAGATATATAAAAAAGAGGCCTTCCCAATTGCTATACTTGATATAAAAATGCCGGGCATAAGCGGCATTGAAACATTTGAAAGGATGAAGCATATAAACCCCGATGTAATAGCCATACTCATTACAGCCCACGGTCTCAAGGATATTCCGATGGAACTCCTTAATAGGGGGATATACGACTACTTTACAAAGCCTTTTGATATAAAGGAGTTACGTGTTGTCATTAAAAGGGCTGTTGAGAGATGGAAATTAAAAATGGAGGTTAAGGAGCTTCATTCAAGCCTTGAAGAGAAATACAGCTTTGAAGGGATTATTGGAACGAGCCGTAAGATAAAAGAGGTTTTTAATCTTATGGAAAAAGTTAAGGATGTGGACATAAATGTTCTTATAACAGGCGAGAGCGGAACAGGAAAAGAATTGGTTGCAAAAACCCTTCATTATATGGGCGCAAGAAAGCATGGGCCTTTTGTAGAGGTAGGCTGTATTGCAATACCTGACACCTTGCTGGAGGCGGAGTTGTTCGGCTATGAAAAGGGGGCGTTCACAGGCGCGCACAGGCAAAAGGCAGGCAGGATAGAAATTGCTGACAGAGGAACGCTTTTCCTGGACGAGGTAGGCGACCTGTCTCCGTCTACCCAGACAAAGCTTTTAAGAATAACACAGGAAAAGACATTCACAAGGATTGGCGGGACAATGCAGATTACTGTGGATTTTCGCCTTATAGCAGCCACAAATAAGGATTTGGCAAAGGAGGTTAAAGACGGCAGATTCAGGGAAGACCTTTATTATCGTTTAAATGTAGTTTCCATTAACCTTCCGCCGCTGCGGGAGAGGAGAGAAGATATTCCACTGCTTGCAAGCCACTTTATAGATAAATACAACATATCGTTTAATAAGAATATAAAAGGTCTGTCTTCCGGGGCTATGGCGCTTTTTATGGATTATAACTGGTCCGGCAATATAAGAGAACTTGAGAATGTAATCCAGCGCGGCATGGTGCTGGCAGAAGGAGAGACCATAGCTGCTGATGTTGCGGTGAGGATGTTGAGTAAAGAAGCCGGGGTTGAAGATATGGAGATGTCCTTACGGTCAAAGACAGGACGCATAACAGAAGTGGCTGAAAAAGAGATGATAAAAGACGCCCTCGTCAAAACAAGGTGGAAAAAGGGAGAGACGGCAATAATTTTAAATATAAGCAGAAAGAGCCTTTATAATAAAATGAAAAAATATGGACTGCTGAAAGAGACCTGACATACCCCTAACCCCTGCTTTCTAACCCGAAAATTCCTTTCAGCCATCTGACAACGAGTCTCCACGGCATTGCCTCAATCCTGGATACTATCTCTGCATAAAAATCTTCATACCTTTCTTCCCCTCTTATAACATTATAATATTTTTCCATAAGCAATGGTTCGGATTCCAATATTTCATACCACAACACTGGATAAGCATAGACAATATTCCCCAGATTAGCAGCTGCCGATAGTTCCGGGTACAGTTCTGCTGCCATTACTTCCTCATACCGGCTTAAATCAATTTTATCATCCCTTATCTTTTCTGATACGACCTTTGCGGCAATCTGGGCGCTTCTTATAGCATAGTATATGCCCTCGCCTAAAAACGGGTCAACCAGATGGGCTGCATCGCCGACTGCTAAAACCCTTCCTTTTGCTATCTTCTGTTTTGTATCATGAAAAAATGGTATTGTCCATCCGTGCATGTCATTTATATTCAGGCCGGAAAGACTCTTTTCTCTTTTAACAAAATCGCCAAAATATTCTTTTACCCTACCTTTTACCTTATGAGAGAGGCCGGCAATACCTACTGAGAGATTCTTGCCTTTAGGAAAAATCCATCCGTATCCATGAGGTATACAGCCGAAATCTATAAAAAGCCTTCCTCTTAGTTCTGCCAGTCTTTCCTCTTCAAAAGGGACCTCAGCCTCAATGGCCACAGCGCACATCTTTGGGCTAAGCCCCAACACATCCCTGCTGACAATACTATTGGCTCCATCAGCGCCTATCAAAATCCTTGCCCTATATATTCCCCCGGAGGTTTTAACATTTACGTAATCGCCGCATTCTTCAATGCCTGTTACCCTTTCTCCTTCCCTGACAGCAGCGCCGGCCTCTTTTGCCTTTTCCTTTAAAAGGTTGTCAAATCTATCTCTGTTTACATTATAGCCGATTGGTCTCTGGGATATGACAGGGATGTGTCTTTTTGATCTGTAGGTAAAAATAACGCCGTAGGTGATATCCTCTGCAACGGATTTGAAGTCAAATGGCAGAACCTTCTCAACCTTTAATGACAGGCATCCACCGCATGGCTTGTACCTTGGAAATTTTTCTTTGTCAAAGGCGAGGACATTCAACCCATTCAGGGCAAGCTCATATGCGCAGGTTGCGCCGCCTGGACCAAGGCCGGCTACGATGACATCGTATAGCATCTTGAATTTAGTTTTGTGTTGGGTCTGTTTATTCCAATTCCTTTTCTAAATTAAATTCTATGAAATCAGCCCAGAAGCCGGTATGGATAACAGACTCTCTTTCCCATCTTAAAAGTTTGAGGTGGTTTTTTTCCATATCAAGGATCTTTCCGAGGACAGTCTTTTCATCAGGTTCGCGTGCGGCCTTAAGAAGTCCTGAATAAAAATCCACAGCTTTTTCTTCTGCCCCCATAGCAATTGTTACGGCATTTAATTCGGTTGGATTCTCTTTTAATCTTTTTGTAAGTTCATTCTCTTCCATAAATATAGGGGCGCTGCTTTTGCCAAAATCCAACGCAACAGCATCCTTATATGCAAGCCAGTTGCCGCCGATTTCTAATGACTTGCCTATCGCTGTTAATACGTTTATATGTTCAAGCTCTTCCTTGGCAAGATGGCGGAAGACAGTTTTGCCATGTTCATCCTTCAGGGTATTAGAGGCAGTAATATAGAAGTTATAGCCTTTAATTTCTGTGCGGACTGCTATTTTAAGATTCTCTACAGCCTTTTCCTTCATATGTCCTCCTTTTCTATGAAAGCTGCAAATTACCGGCAGCCGCAGCCTTAAGGCTATCGTCTTCCGGTATCGGTTCTGCCTGCCTTATCTATCTCCTTTTTCCGTTCGAGCGCCTCTCCCCTTATCTTCTCCTCACACGGATGGCATATGGTAGCCTCGGAAGGCTTGCCGCAGATACTACAGACATGTTTTTTCTCTTTCTCTTTTTTTTCTTCCATATTTTCTCACCTCTGTAATTAAGTTTTTATACAGACTGTATGCGTATCTACTTATGATGCTGTGTATAGCCTCATCTTTTTATTGCAGCAGATTGGCTGTAAATTTTCCCCGCCTTTAATTACCATAAGCTCGCTGCCACACACGGAACATACATACACATGGTTTATAGTCTTAAGCTGAACCATCTCTGTATTACAGCAGACCGGCAGCAGGCTGCCTCTGCCGCCCCTTATAACAGAGAGTTCAGCGCCGCATACAGGGCATCTGTAAACCCGGCCCAAGGATATTACCCCGAGATTATTACCTGATTTCATCTGTTTTCGCAACTAAAGCCATATCTCTGTTGCAGCACTTCGGCTCCATCACGCCGATGCCGCCCTTAGTAACCATAACCATAGCCCCGCATACAGCGCAGTGGTATGCTCTGCCTACATGTATTGTCCATTCATTTGTCCAATCATCAACAGACCATTCAGCGTCTGCAAGACCTGTCTCCTCTGCCATAATCCCTCCTGCCCTTACAGCGTATATTTCAAATCCTTGAAACTTAGGCATTTAAGCGCCGGATTTTCTACGCCTTTATGCTGGATGAGAACCTTGAAATCGTCCCCCATGCCTCCCGGAAGCGCCAGTTCCTTAATCCCTTGATTCCATTTCAATGTATCTATATCATTGATGCCGATTTCCGCTACTTCTTTCAATTCGTTCCACACCCCGATCCCCGTAAGGAAATAAAACTGTGTCGTGAATCCGGTAACCTCCAAACCGGCCTCTCTGCCTGCTAATGCGAGGCTTGTAAAATCAACCTTTGATGTTATATCCTGATAGCCGACCCTCTGATAAGGGTTATCGCTCATTGTGTGTCTGTAATAACATTGGATGCCCCCGCCCCTATCTGGATGAAAGAGTTCTTTTGCGGGAAGACCGTAGTCAATTGTAACAACAAATCCCTTATCAATCAATGCGCCAGCTTTTTTAATCCAGTTCATTGCCCTTAGATTTACCTCTGCGGTCTGCCCATGCAGAAGCCTTATCCCAAGCCTTTCAAGGTATGCGCTGATTGCAGGGTCTGACAGATCTCCGACTGTTTCTGTAAACCCGCTGTCCTCCACATAGACATAGATTTCCTTTAAACCGTCTGCCTCAATAACGCGATGGATAGGGAATGCGTCAATAAGCTCATTGGAGATAATACAGCCTGTGATACCTGGCTCTATCTCTTCAATGGCAGAATGGCATGAAAACTCTTCTCTCCGGTCTTTTTCTATCAGGTCTTTTATCAGGGCAGGATTTATATCAACAAGCTTAAACTCAACAGCGCTGTAAAATTCCTTGAACAACTCCTTGATTGTTCTGCTTATCTGAAATGAAAGCCCTCCACCTCCAGCGCCGGCCTCAACGATTGTAAACAGCATGGGAGAACCCATTATCTCCCACATCTCTTTAAGCTGTATTGCAATCAGCCTGCCGAATACAGGGCTTATGTCAACATTCGTAAGATAATCGCCTTCTTTTCCCCATCTTGCGCGGCCGGAGGTATAATATCCCTTGTCAGACCAGTAAAGGGCAGTATCCATAAATTCGGCAAAGGTTATCTTTTCTTTTTCCTGTATCCGTCTTTTTATTTCAGAAATGAGCTCAGGATGACCAGAGAAGTTATCAGACACTGTTTGCTCCAAATACAACAAAGAAGGAAAAATACCCAAACACATTTATTTTTTTGGTAAACTGGCAAGTTGTCTGCCAGACGAGGCAGCGGACAATTTTTGCGACAAGCCGTATGTTCACCGATACGGTGAGGAGCAAAAATTGTCCGATAACGAAGTATGGCAGACAACTTGCCAGTTTATCTCAGTCTTCCAGTATGCCGACCTTAACAACACCCTCAAATACCTCTTCTCCGTGGGGGGCATTGTCAATCTCAGAAGTTAAATCAACACTGGCCGAGTGGGATTCAAAATGATTGCCATCTATCCAGTATAGGTTATCAGTTACATCGTACACAATACCGTTATACGCTATATAGGCAGGCCTTCCCTCTTTGCCGTCAAACTTTTCTATATCTTTTCTGGAGAACTTTTTTTCCATTTCAGGCTAACCCTTTACTTTCGTATCCCCAGGGTTGTCTCCCATGTGTCGGCATGGTCTTCTTCGTCAGAGAGTATCTGTTCCAGCATAAGCCTTGTTGCCGGATCGCCCTCTTTTTCACACAGCTTGATATGTTCCTTATACCGCTTTATAGCGCCGTTTTCCGCGGCAAGGTCATCCTTTATCATCTTTTTAAGCTCTCCGCCCCTTATCACCTCAGTAGGCTTCTGCACCGGAACGCCTCCAAGATATACAATCTTCTCTGCCAGCATCTCAGCATGTTTCATTTCATCAATGGAGGTTTTCTTGAATATATCAATCACTGCCGGACTTTCAAGCCCCTCTGCCTCATAGTGATGCCCCATATACTGGACAATAGCGGCCAACTCAAATGCCCTGTCCAGATTTAACGCATCTATAATCTTTTTGCTCATGTTCAAATCCTCCTTTTATTTTTAATATCGGGTTTGGTTTTAACATACAACTCTTATTTTTGCAACTAAAAACGATAACCCGAAATCAGATTTAGGGTTTTGGGATAAATCCTATCCTTTCTTTTCCCTTTCCAATATGGGATAGGCTATATTTGCAATATACGAATTTATGCGCTTAAGATTTGTCAGGACATCCAGATGAATGGCGCTTGTATCTATAGATTCTTTTAAGCCGAGATGAAGGCGGTTTATATGCGCCTGCCTTAAATCCCTTTCTATCTCGCCAAGTCTTGTTTTATGCCTTAATAATTGATGGGCAAGCTCAACATCCCCGCTTGTAAACGCCGATACGCCGAGCTCAAAATTTTCCATAACCTTTTGATGAAATTCCAGGATCTCCTTTAATCCATCACGGGAAAAGGAGAGTTGATTTTTTATCTTTTTCTTTGCAAGCTCCATAAGATTTTTATCTATCACATCGCCGATATTTTCAAGATTGTTTGTAAATGTGATTATCTCCATCTCACGTCGCGCCTGCTCTTCAGTCAAACCCTCCTGAGACAGTTTTGTAAGGTAAAGCTTTATCTCCCTGTCAAGTATATCCACATCGTCGTCTCTTTCCTCTATTTTTTCCTGGAGCGCCGTATTATTGCTTTTAAAAACCTCTATGCTCTGCTTCAGCATATCCTGCACGATGTCCGCCATCCTGAGCGCCGGAAAACGATTGGGCATGACCCTTACCCACCAGCCGGACGAGTTGGCTTTAGCCCCTTTTTTCCTGAATGCAATTATCTCTGGGGGGGTCATTGATTCATTACCGGGACAGAATGGGCATACAGAATGGTTTTTTGTAATTACAGCCTGGGCTTCATGTTCATGCTGAAAATCCGAGGGCCTTCTGGCCCTTTCAGGGGACATTATAACCCATTCCCTTGTTATGAGGTCTTTTCTTAATTCAGACATCCGTCGCTTCGCTCCATTGAAAATTGCAAAGTGCAAAATGAAAATTGTAGATTGTATTTTTTAATTTTGCATTCTGCATTTTGCAATCTTCAATTTGCAATTTTAGCCCTTCTTTACCCACTCATCGATCTTGTTTCTTATATCTTCAGATAAATCCAGAAATTTTATACCCATGCCTGGCTCATGCTGAGACCTTGGGACAAATTCTCTGCGCCACATAACACAGCACTTGCATCTTGCCACAGTTTTGTCAGGGAGGGTAAACTCTATAAAAAACCCTTCTCCAATATTTTTGGGATTAACAGATGTAATGAACATCCCGCCCCTGCCTATAACCTTTGCGTAGCCGAAAAAACTTTTGCTGTCCGACTCCACCTTGACCTTGAGGACAAGGAGGGGGTTTCTTAAGTTTTTTCTCCTGTCGGGACGCAGAAGCACATAGTCCTGTTTGTCTTTTTTGTCACCATTTACCATAGTGAATAATACTCTCCAATGTCTTCCTGTTCTTCTCTTCTTTTACAAGAGGGACTTTTGGATAACCGATTGCTATTAGCGCAACTACCTCTATATGAGAAGGTATGTCGAGAATATCTTTAACCCTTAATGGGTCAATTGCCGCAATCCAGCAAGTTCCAAGCCCCTCTGCCGTTGCAACAGCTATCATCTCAGTTAGTGCAATGGTTACATCAACCCACGCATAGTTTTTGCCGTCCGCCTTTCTGACCCATGCCTTTGAGGGCTCTGCACATGCGGCAATAATAAGCGGCGCGGCTTTAAACCCTTCTTTTATGAACACATTATCTAATTTTTTTCTATCCGCTTTTTCAATTATTATAAAATGCCACGGCTGGCAATTGGCCGCGCTCTGCGCCCTTCTGAGCGCCTCAAGAAGACGCTCAAGCTTGTCTTTTTCTATTTCCCTGTCCGCAAATTCCCTGATGCTTTTTCTTCGCTCAAACAAATCATAAAAGGTTTTAAGCTTTTCATCCATGGGGTAAGCCTCCAACTCAAATCATCGCCTCAACAAACTCCCTTGCATCAAATTCCCTTAAATCTTCCACATCTTCCCCGACACCTATAAATCGGATAGGTATCTTTAATTCATTTGCAATAGCCACTATTATGCCGCCTTTGGCTGTTCCATCCAGTTTGGTAAGGGCTATGCCGGTAAGACCGACTGCCTCGTTGAATATCCGCGCCTGAGCCAAGGCATTCTGACCGGTGGACGCATCCAATACCAAAAGCGCCTCATGCGGGCCGCCGGGAATTTCTCTGGACAAGATCCTTTTAACCTTTTTCAACTCTTCCATTAAGTTTACCTTTGTGTGCAGCCTTCCTGCTGTGTCTAAAATCACAATATCTACCTTTCTTGCCAGACCGGCCCTTACAGCATCAAAGGCAACCGCAGCCGGATCGCCTCCCTGCTCCTGTTTGATAATATCGCAGCCTGCCCTTTTTGCCCATACCTCTAACTGTTCTATTGCCGCAGCCCTGAAGGTGTCGCCTGCCGCAAGAAGAACCTTTTTACCATCTGACGTAAACCTTGCCGCAAGCTTCCCGATTGTTGTTGTCTTTCCAACGCCATTTACGCCAAGGATCATGATTACGAATGGCTTTGCTGTAATTTCCAGAGGACGCTGGCAGTCTTTCAATATATTGAAAATAACCTCTCTTAAATAAACCTTAAGCCCGTCTGCATCATAACCCTTAAGCTTATTCCTCATATCATCCACAATAAATCCGGATGTCTTTACGCCGACATCAGCAGTTATAAGGGTTTCCTCCAGCATTTCCGCCAATTCCTTCCGTGAAGCTCCTGAAGAAAAAAGCCCGTCTATTTTGCTGGCAATACTGTTGTGGGTTTTTAAAAGGCCTGTTCTGAGACGTTCTAAAAGGTTTCTCATGTATGTTTAGATAACACAGAATGTAAGACAGTTGCAATATGATTAAAATCATATCAAATTCCTCAATATATGATAAATTTTTATAAAGGTTTTAAAAAAAGGAGCAACAATAATGAAAAAACTGGATACAAAGGAAATGATAGAGTTCACCCCTGACTCAAAGAATTCTTTTCTAATCTTTGACGCTGACGAGGCGCGGCTGGCGCTGTTTTGTTCAGAGCCGGGTCAGGGTGTTAAAAAATGCCGCAGCAGTTCAAGGGTTATTATGACAGTCATGGAGGGCGAGGGGATATTTCTGACCGATGGAGAAGAAATCGCCGGCGTACCCGGCTCCGTCATAATATGGGAACCAGGCGAATCCCACGGCTATGTTGCAAAGACAAGGCTTGTGTTTCTGGCTACCATTGCCCCAAGACCGTAGTAATTTAAAACAGGCCTTTTGACCTTTGCAGTAATAGAGGCTGTTGCAGCAGTTTTATAATCTATAATTGCTGGAAGGGTTTGACTCACACAGGAAAAGCTTGAAATTATCCTCTTTGTCGGATAGTATACTAAAACTATGCGAATAGCTATTATGGGCGGGACATTTAACCCGATTCACTTTGGGCACTTAAGGATTGCCGAAGAGGTCAGAGAGCCCTTTAATTTAGATAAGGTCATTTTTATCCCCACATTCATTCCGCCTCATAAAGACAACGGCTCTCTTATATCCCCGGAACACAGACTTGAGATGGTTCAGCTCGCAGTAAAGGGCAATCCATTTTTTGAGGCCTCTGATATTGAGATAAAAAGGAAAGAGCGGTCTTATTCTGTTGTAACATTAAGGGAGCTCCATGACAAATATACTGGAACAGACTTTAGTTTTATTGTCGGCACAGATTCATTTAATGAAATAACTACATGGTGTGAATATGAAGAACTCTTCAAGCTTACAAACTTCGTTGTCATACCGCGTCCCGGTTATCCTGTAAAAAAGATTGCGGAGGTTCTCCCTGTTGAACTGGCAAAAAAGTTTTGGTATGATGCTGAACATGATGTTTATGCGAATGCCTACGGGAGATTTGTTGCATATATGGAAACTACACTCTTTGGCATATCAGCATCAAGGATAAGAAAGATGATAAAAGAGGGGAATTCAACACGGTATATACTGCCAAAAGAGGTAGAGGATTATATAACAAAGAACGGATTATATCGCTAAAGGAGGGTTAAAAAAACTGGATTCGAGAGAAAAGGTATTAAAGGCAGCCGAGCTTGCCATGGATAAAAAGGCAGAAGGGGTTGTCATTCTGAATATAGGCAAACTGTCATCCATTGCAGATTATCTGTTGATATGCAGCGCCGCATCGGACAGACAGGTACAGGCCATTACCAATTCAGTGGAAGAAGGGCTTAAGAAAAAAAAGGTAAGGCCTTTAAGCATAGAAGGTGTCCGTGAAGGGCACTGGGCTTTGATAGATTATGGCGATGTGATTGCGCACATCTTTCTTGAGCCGGTAAGAGAGTTTTATAACCTTGAAGGCCTCTGGCCAGAGGCTCCGAGAGTTGAGATAGAGTGAGACCTGTCATACTTATTGTCCTCGACGGCTGGGGTATAAACCCGCAAAAAAAAGGGAATGCCCAGCTCCTTGCAAAAACTCCATTCATAAGTAAAATCTTTAAGGAATATCCTCATACGGAATTGGAAACATCAGGCCTGTCAGTGGGACTGCCGAAAGGCCAGATGGGGAATTCTGAGGTGGGACATCTTACTATGGGCGCGGGAAGGATTGTTTATCAGGAGCTTACCAGAATAGATAAAGAGATAGAGACCGGGGCATTCTTCAAAAACAAAACCCTGTTGGAATCCATGTCTGCAATAAAAAAGAAAAACAGCGCGCTCCACCTTATGGGGCTTGTGTCGGACGGCGGCGTTCACAGCCATATAAATCACCTCTTTACATTATTGGATATGGCCAAACAAAATGGTTTAAAGAAGGTTTTTATCCATGCGTTTCTGGATGGAAGAGATACATCGCCGACCAGCGGCAAGGGCTATATTGAGCAATTGCAGGCGCATCTTGATAAGACAGGCATTGGCAGGATAGCCACAATCTCCGGCCGCTACTATGCAATGGACAGGGACAATCGATGGGAGCGTGTAGAAAAGGCATACAAGGCATTGGCACTCGGCGAAGGAAGGCTATCGGCAAATCCTGTTGAGGCGGTTCTTTCAGCCTATGAGAAGGGCGAGACCGATGAATTTGTGATGCCTGCTGTCATAATGAGCAATAATAAGCCTGTGGCTGTAATAAAAGATGGAGACGGGATAATCTTTTTTAATTTCAGGGCAGACAGGGCAAGGGAGCTGACAAGGGCGTTTACGCAGGAAGGATTTAAAGGATTTAACAGGGAGAATAAGTTAAATTTATCCGCCTATGTATGCCTTACAGAATACGACGCAACATTTAACATCCCTGTTGCATTTCCCCAGCAGAGTTTAAAAAACATCCTCGGCGAGCTTTTGAGCAAAAATAATATAAAACAGCTAAGGATAGCAGAGACAGAAAAATATGCCCATATAACCTTTTTCTTTAACGGCGGGGTAGAAAAACCCTTTCTCATGGAAGAAAGGGTACTCATACCCTCGCCGAGGGATGTCCCGACCTACGACAAGAAACCTGAAATGAGCGCATATCTGGTTACAGATGAACTGGAAAAGAGGATAAAAAACGGAGACTATAAATTTATTCTTGTGAACTATGCCAACGGCGATATGGTGGGGCATACAGGGATTATGGACGCCGCTGTCAAGGCGTGCGAGGTTCTGGATGGGTGCCTTGCAAAGGTCGTAACTGCTGCCGGAGAAAAAGGATGGATTACGCTAATTACCGCGGATCACGGAAATATTGAGCAGATGATAGACTACGACACGAATGATGCCTATACAGCCCACACAACAAACCCTGTACCGTTTGTATTGATAGACAATGAGAGGAAAAATGTACGCTTAAGAAAAGGCGGCCTGTCCGATGTAGCCCCTACCATACTTGATTTAATGGGCATTGAAAAACCTAAAGATATGACAGGAAAATCACTGGTAAATTGCAGATAGAATTCCATTGCAATTTACGTTAAGAAATACTATAAACATAAGAAAATCACTATAAACAACATCTGGAGAAACATTTGAAAAGGCTATTATTAACCATTCTTTTAATCAGTTTTTACATTGAAGGCTGCGTAAGTGTAAATATCCCCGGACCAGGCCCCCTGACTGAGCATGTAGTAGGCGGCAAAGGGGCCGACAAGATCCTTATCATAGATATATCCGGGATTATTCTGGATAAGGAAGAAGAGAATTTTATGGGGTTTAAGACAACGCCGCGTCTGACTGCGAGGATAAGAGAAGAACTTGATAAGGCATCGGAGGATAATAGTGTCAAGGCTGTGGTTTTGAGGATAAACACACCCGGCGGCGCTGTAACTACCTGCGACATAATAAATCACGAGCTTAAAAACTTTAAGAAAAAAACCGGAAAGATTATTGTGTCTGAGTTTATGGATATAGCTGCATCAGGCGGATATTATATTGCGGCAGCCTCTGACAGGATAGTGGCGCATCCGACAAATATTACAGGCAGCATCGGTGTAGTAGCTTACAATATCAATGCCAGCGGCCTTCTTGAAAAGATAGGCATATCCAATGAAACCATAAAGTCAGGGGATAAAAAGGATATAGGCTCTCCATTAAGGCCGATAACATCTGAGGAAAGAGAGATTCTGCAGGGGATTATAGACAGCTTATACAAAAGGTTTCTTGATGTGGTTTCAGAGGGGAGAAAGGAAATTGCAAGAGAAGAGCTTAAAAGGATTGCAGACGGCAGGGTCTATACTGCTGAGCAGGCCCTTAAAATAAAACTCATTGACCATATAGGTTATCTTGACGATGCCATAGAGATTTCAAAAGGCATGGCAGGCATCAAAGATGCTACGATAATTACCTACGCAATGCCCAGTTCTTATAAAAGCAATATCTATGCTGCACAAAATATGCCCAATACCGTTAACCTTTTAAATATAGACGCAGGTGGTTTTATGGGGCTTCCTGGCATGAGATTTATGTACCTCTGGATGCAGTAAGAGGCACATCGGCTTACAGCAATCTGCTATCTACTGTCAGGGGTTTTAAAATTTTGCTTCCTGCAGTAGAGAAGAAACCAATCTTCAGAATTCCAAACAATTTAATTGCTCATCCGCGCCAGATAATGGAGGTAGACATAATGCCATGAAAATGCCTGTATTGTTCATAGGACACGGTTCGCCTATGAACGTCATGTTAAAAAATGATTTTACCCACAGCCTTGCTGAATTAGGGAAAAGCCTGCCAAGACCAACCGCGGTAATGGTTATTTCAGCGCACTGGTTGACAAGCGGCGCTACGCATGTTGGATGCATGACAAAACCGAGGACAATCTATGATTTTTATGGATTTCCTGATGAGCTGTATCAAATGGATTATCCGAGCCCTGGTTCACCCAGTGACGCCAAATTTGTCACCAAATTGATTAAGAAAGCGCCAGTAACGTGTAACAACGATTGGGGATTGGACCACGCCGCATGGGCGATTTTAAAACATATTTATCCAAAAGCAGACATTCCCGTATTTGAAATGAGTTTGGATTATTCTTTCAATGAATGGCGTCCTAAACCAATCCAGTATCATTATGATCTGGCCTCAGAGCTTGTGGAGTTAAGAAAAAGGGGCGTTCTGATTATCGGCAGCGGCAACATAGTGCACAACCTTGGCCTGATTAATTTCAAGGCTATGGGTGCAAAGCCATATGATTGGGCTGTTGAGTTTGATGAAGAGGTGAAATCAAACCTGCTCAGCGGAAATCATAAAGATTTGATAGATTATAAAACCATGGGCAGGGGCGCTTCCTTAGCGGTTCCTACGCTTGACCATTATTTACCCATGATATACGCGATTGCCTTACAGGAAAAAGGAGATGCTTTCAAATTCATTTTTGAAGGGTTTCAACATGCCTCAATATCCATGAGATGTTTTCAGATAGGATGAAGGCGGAGTATCGCAATGGCGCATTCACCAAATGCAGGCGTGTTAGAAAATAGCACGAAAATGCATCGAAGCCATTGAGGAGGCCGGGTAGTGCATCAGGGTTTGGGAGGTAGAATAGGTAGAAAAGGGGGCGGTTCTAATTAGTGAGCATGAACAACCGTCACTTTTACTTTTATTTCTTTTGTTTGCCTTTATTTGCCCTGTCTTACGCGATTAGCCTGAAGGAATTTGTGAGATTTGAGTAGTATGTTAAATATCTTGAAGAAAATAGAGAAAGGGGGTGAACGCAGGTTTGCTAAAAAGTCGTACAAAATTATTTAGTTCTGATAAGTAAGTAATCTAATATGAAAGGAGGAGAGCTATGAAAAATATTTTAAGCATATTATTTGCAGTAATCGTATTGGCTGGTCTTTCATCGGTGTCAATGGCGGAGGGTAAAGAGAAAGGCATAAAAACAAAATCCAAGGAGGAGCAGATAAAAATTGCGCAGAGTGCCGCACCTACAAATATCTCGAAAGATGCAACCATCATGATTTTTGGAGTGGATGGTAAGCTGGTGGAGGCAAAGAAAGGGACTAATGGTTTTACCTGCATTCCTGAGATTGAAGGTCAGGAGACGCCTGATCCGATATGCGTAGATCCGGCTGGCTGGCAGTGGCTGAGCGATGCTATGTTTGGTGCGGCAAAACCAACCAATACGGTGTCCGGTATTGCCTATATGGCCCGCGGGGGATGGCACTGGGAAAAGGACGGAAAGATTACCCCAACAACAAAGAGTGAACCTGGCGCAAAAAGAGTTAAGGAACCGCCTCATTGGATGGTGATGGGACCTTTTGATTCAAAGGCCAGCGGCCTGCCGTCACTACCGAGTAAGCTCGGTACTTATGTTATGTACGATGGTACTGCATACTCTCATTTGATGATTTATCAAGACCCGAATAAGATGAAATAAAGGAATATGAGGGCGTTAATAGTTGGGCTTTTGGCCTAATTTGAGAATGTTAAAAGCCCCATTGAGGTTTCAATGGGGCTTCGATTTTTCTGGCTCCCAGGGAGGGATTTGAACCCCCGACCCGGTGGTTAACAGCCACCTGCTCTGCCCCTGAGCTACCTGGGAATACGCAAACAATTCAAACCACAATATACTAATATTTCCATAAGGGAAAATCAAGCCATTTTACAAGTTAATTTTTTTATTTATGGGCAAGATGAATTTTAATACGGTCTATTCTCCTCTTTATTCCAAATACCTCCCCAAGAGGTTTTGTAAATCTTTTTCTCTCGTGCGGTTTTGAATATTTGATGTAGACTATGCCCATGCCTGCAACAAATGTCCCTCCAATAAGGTCGTTTATAAGATCCCACATCGTATTGTCAAGGCCGTTTTGCGTGTCTTTAGCAAATATCTTATCAACGGCAAATTCCCCTATTTCCCAAAACCCGCCGACTGCCATTGCAAATATGATTGTAAATAATCCGACAAACGGCAGCGTCAACCTGAGTTTTTTTGTGTAGTGGAGCGTATAGACAATCATGAATGCAAGCATGGAAATAACCGCTGTGCCGTAGATATGCAATATCTTGTCCCATACCCAGAGCCTGTCATAGAATTTTAACAAGTCACCGAAGAATGTATTCAAAAATATCATGAGGGTTATTAAGAGGTCTAATTCGAACGGAAGGGTTATGCGGTAATTTCTTTCAACAATGCTCGGCAGAAGCGATAGGATTATTGCAATGGCTGTTGCAAATCCAAAGAGATAGCTCCCTTTATAAATCACATAGGGGAGCATGCCTATCATTATAAATTTCATAAGCCAGGAAAGCGCAGTGCTTATGGAGATGTTAAGCCAGCCGTTGTTTCTCATTTTTTAAAAAGCTCTAATTCATTCTCAGAGTTTTCGCCTGCAACTTGCTTCTCCTCTTGCTCATGGTATTTCCCTTTATAGATATACCGCTCATACAGTTTATGATAGCTTGTCCAGTTGGAGGGCATCTCCTTTTCTTTTTCAATCAATGCCTGCATGGACTGAACCTTGGAATCCATATCGTCCAGATAATAGAGTATGATAGCCTCTATTGTCTTTGGTCTTTTGGGCGAGCCAAACTCAAGATAGCCGTGGTGGCTTAAGAGCATGTGTTTCAAAAGTAAGGCCGTTTCTTCCGGAAAATCAGATATACCCTCAAGTTTTTTATCTATTATGCCTATGCCGATAGTTATATGGCCGAGAAGCCTACCTTCATCCGAATAGTCGCATGCCCTTTCGAACCTGAGCTCATGTATCTTGCCTATGTCATGAAGAATAGCGCCTGCAAGTAGAAGGTCTTTATTTATATTCTGATAATGCTTTGTTACACCCTCAATAAGTCCACACAAAGAAAGTATATGCTCAAGAAGACCGCCGAGATATGCGTGGTGCATTGATTTTGCAGCAGGCGCAAGCTTAAGGAGATTTATAATTTCTTCATCTTCTAAGAAAGCGGTTAATAACTTTTTAATAGAATTATTCTTAATTCCGGTTACTATAGATTTAAGTTCTGCCATCATCTCATCCGGTTCTCTCCCGGATGCAGGCAAAAAATCTCTTACCGTCACCGTGTCTTCATCTGCCTTTGCAATATCTGATATATTTAGCTGAAGCCTGCCCTGATAGGCAATCGCCGAACCCTTTACCTTCACAAAATCATTTCTTTCAAACTTTTTTGAGAGGTCTTCAGCATCATCCCATATTCTTGCCTCCATATCTCCTGTCCTGTCCATAAACTTTATATTAAGATAGGGCTTGCCGGTTTTACTCATACCCATCTCTTTTTTTGCAACAAGAAATATGTCCTCAAACTTATCCTTTTCTTTTACGTCTTTTAGAAAAATCTTTTTCATGATATGACTCCTAAACTTAAAAACCATTTTACATATTGTTTTATGCCTTCCTCAATCTGCACCTTTGGCTCATAACCCAAAAGCCTCTTTGCCTTGCTGATGTCTGCGTATGTTACAGACACATCGCCGGGCGCAGGAGGAAGATATTTAATCTTTGCCTTTTTCACAAGGATTTTCTCTATCAAAGAGATGAGATAATTTACATCAACAACCCTCGACTCTCCAAGATTTATTATCTCGTATGGAAAGGGCTTATATATAGATGCCAGAATTCCCTGCAATATATCTGATATACAGGTAAAGTCCCTTTTTGCAGTTCCATCGCCGTTGACAATAATCTCTTTATCTTCCCATATAAGGCGGGTAAATTTTGCAATAGCCATATCAGGCCTGCCCCGCTCTCCATATACTGTAAAAAATCTTAAGGCTGTTACAGGAATTTTATAGAGATGTGAATAGGCAAAGGCCATTAGTTCACTTGCCCTCTTTGTTGCCGCATACGGCGAGATGGGCTGAGATATCGGGTCATCTTCTGAGAATGGCACTTTACTGTTTATACCGTAAACAGAAGACGACGATGCAAAGACAAAATTCTTTACCGGATGTTGTTTGGCTGCCTCCAAAAGATTTAAGGTTCCAAGACAGTTCACATCTTCATATAATACAGGGTCTTGCAAGGATGGCCGGACGCCAGCCCTTGCTGCAATATGGCATATAACATCAATGGAATTCTCTTTAAAGATTTTATTTATTAAAGCCTTATCCCTTATATCTCCTCTGTAGAGTTTGAAATTCGGGCTGACAGCGGCTTGTTTAAGATTTGCCTCTTTTATATTCGGGTCATAGAAATCATTAAAATCATCAATGGCAATGACCCTTTCGTTTTTCTCTAAAAGCCTGTCTGTAAGATTTGAGCCTATAAATCCAGCAGCGCCGGTAACTAAGATGTGCTTGTGCATGGAGGGCAAGATAGCATATTAAAAGGAATTGGGTCAAGTTTTAGATTTTTTTTGCGGCAACTTTGACAACAACCTTGACAACACGGGATGGCTTGCCAGCCGCCAATTTGGGGGCATGGCCGTCTTCAGGATAGAGCGCCGCCAGTTGTCCTGCCTGCAGATAGACAGGTGTTATTTCTTCCTTTGGCACTGTGCCAAAACATATATCCTTTTCCATATCATATGCTTCTGTAATAGTCATTCGCTCAACCGGAGCCCAGCCAATAACCTCTTTGCCGGAAACGATATACTGGATGTCAATATACTTTCTATGATATTCAAATCTTGGGATATCCGTCTTTATCGTTTCATACCGCTGGACAAGGGCAAACACATCCTGCCCATCTATATCCACCCTTCCGTCAGCCATGTTGTGAATATCCGGCCTCCGCAAAAACTCAATCGCCTTTTTGAAAAAAGCAGTCTTTGAAACCTGATGCTCCATGTGGTTAATGTCCGTAACAATCATGGTGTGTGGCATAACGACCCAGCTAAGCCGCCGCTGCGTAGCAGAGGTCGGCTGCAACGCCCTTGTTAGTCTAATGGCTGTTCCTCTATTATTTACCTAACTACAAAATAAGGGCGAATTTTTTCAAGTTTTTTTTGGCCAATTCCTTTTACTTTTTGCAAATCATCTACGCTTTTATAAGGACGTCCAGCGATAATTCTTGCAGCAAGAACAGGGCCTATTCTCTTGATAGACTGAAGTTCTTTTTCGGTGGCGGTGTTTAGGTCAAGTAAGCCTTGCGGGGATTTGGCTTTTTTTACCTGGTTCTGTAGTTCCTGCAATTCCTGCTCTTCACTACGTTGTTTGGCACGAAGTTCAGTAATTTGATCAGGATCACTCTCCGACCAAATGCCAATGCGTTTTATCATGGCTGAAGTCTCTAAATCACGAAGTCTTTCGACCATTTCATTATGTGTTATGCCGTTGGGCGTTTCCCTCCCTATACCGTGAGTACGGGCAAAACCATTTTTAACAAGTAGACTCGCCAAATCATTTCCATCAGATGTAATGATGAATCCATATATGCGGCCTTTTGCTGACCTTCCCAAAGCGCTTGCAAAGGCTGTATGAACAGTAAAAGGTTTGGCAAGTATATGGACTTCCCCCGAATTTAAGGACACTAAGTTAGGTTAGGCTACCATAGATTCGAGCTCATAAGATACTGGAGAAAGATACCCCAGTGTTGAGTGACGTCTCTTTCGATTATAGAATATTTCAATATAATTAAAAATA
>JAUYHF010000005.1 GCA_030690165.1 Deltaproteobacteria bacterium
TATTTTTAATTATATTGAAATATTCTATAATCGAAAGAGACGTCACTCAACACTGGGGTATCTTTCTCCAGTATCTTATGAGCTCGAATCTATGGTAGCCTAACCTAACTTAGTGTCCTTAAATTCGGGGGAAGTCCAAAAGAGATATTAGATAGACTATAACAAACAGTTTTATTAGATGAAAAAACATATAACCATACGCTGCACATGAACGAGTGCCACAGGACGTTTTTTGAGTATGTGTTTGGTTTACGAAATGCAAACTGGTTTTTGGCTGGCTGACGTTATTCATGGCACTCGTCAGCGAGCTTATCGTTTCACATACATATCGCGATGGTCGGATAAGGATTATTAGCGCGCGTCTTATAACACGCCAGGAGAGGAGGATTTATGAAGAAGGTTAAACTTGAAGAGTTGCGTCCTGAATATCGTCGTGAGGATTTGGGTACCGGTGTCCGCGGCAAATATTTTGAGGCTTATAGGAAGGGCACCAATTTGGTTCTTCTTAGCCCTGATGTGGCAAAGGCCTTTCCTACAGAAGAAGCCGTAAATGATGCGCTTCGATCCCTTATAAATATTGCACAGAAATCGATTGACCTGACAAAGCGCTCTATCCGACGCATTAAAGCTCACGGCTGATAGCTCTTTATTGTTGAAGTTGTAGGAAAAGGTATAATTTTTCAAATGCAGCCTAAAAAACAACTCCTCCTCATAGATGGCACAGCGTATATCTACAGGGCATTTCATGCCATTCCGCATCTTTCCAATTCCAAGGGTATTCCCACAAACGCTGTATATGGTTTTGCCCGGATGCTGTTAAAGGTTATCAAGGACTTTAAAACAGACCATATAGCAGTTGCCTTTGATGTCAAAGGGCCGTCTTTCAGGCATAAGATGTATGAGGAGTATAAGGCGCACAGGCCTGAAATGCCTGACAGCCTGAAACCGCAAATACCTTATATAAAGGAACTGGTAAGGGCATTGAATCTGCCGGTTCTTGAACTGGAAGGCTATGAGGCTGATGATGTTATCGGCACAATATCCAGACAGATGAAGGAAAAGGATGTGGAGGTAATAATCATCGCGGCTGACAAGGATATGCTGCAGCTTATAGATGAAAATACAACCATTGTTGACACCATGAAGGATAAGAAATTTGGCATAAAAGAGGTAATGGAAAGGTTCGGCACAAAGCCTGAGCAGATTGTAGAAATTATGGGCCTTGCAGGAGATTCATCAGATAACATACCCGGTGTGAAAGGCATCGGCGAAAAGACCGCTGTAAAACTTATAAAGGAGTTTGGAACCATTGAAAATCTTTTGCTCAATATTGACAAGGTAAGAGAAAAGGGGTTGAGAGAGAAACTCGGTGAATATGCGGAAGACGCAAGGCTTTCAAGGGCGCTTGCCGTTATAGATAAAAATGCGCCTGTGGATTATAGGTTTGAAGACCTTGCTGTTCAAGCGCCGGATTATCAAAGGCTGAAAGAATTGTTAAAGGAGATGGAATTCACAAAGTTATTAAATGAGATTATTCCAGATGAACGGTCAGATATTAAAGGAGAATACACCTGCGTAACTGATATAGATAAACTGAAAGACCTTACGGCAAAGGTAAAAGAGGCCGGAGAGGCAGCGATTGTAATTAAGAAACAGGGCGGCGCAATATTCGGCGAATTAACCGGGCTTGCTGTCTGCATTAAACCGGGCCAGGCATTTTATATTCCAACAGGCCATCGCTATCTGGGCGCCCCTTCGCAAATTGACAGGCGACTTGTAACTCAGGCCATTAAACCCATTATTGAAGATGAAGGCATAAAAAAGATTAGCCATGATATAAAGGCAGTTCATATCTTTTTTAAACAGCAGAGTATTCAGATGAGGGGCGCAATCTTTGACACAAGCATCGCGTCATATCTGTTAAATCCTTCCAGGTCAAACTATAATATTGAGGATATAGCCCATGAACACTTAGGTTATAAAATGGCGCAATTCAAAACAGCGGCATTTGAAGATGTTGATATAAATACCGCATGCAGCAGGGTTTGCGCTGAGGCTGACGCAATATTCCAGATCTCCGGGAAATTGTTGCCGCAATTGGAAGGCGATTGCCTTTTAAGCCTTTTTAATGAAATAGAAATTCCATTGGCCGGGGTTCTGGCAGAGATGGAACTTAACGGCATAAAGGTTGACAAGGGATATTTCTTAAATCTTTCCAAAGAATTGGAAGGCCGGATTGAAAACATCAGAAACAGGATTTATTCAATTGCCGACGTAGAATTCAATATCAATTCGCCCAAACAATTAGCCTCAGTTTTGTTTGAGAAGCTAAAATTAAAGCCTGTAAAAAAGACAAAGACAGGATTTTCCACAGATGAGGATGTCTTAAAAGCGCTTGCCGCCGGCCATGAGCTTCCGGCGGAGATTTTGAATTTCAGACAGCTCTCAAAACTGAAATCAACCTATGTGGACGCAATTTTAGGACTTATAAATCCGGCAACTCAAAGGATTCACACATCATTCAATCAAACAGTTACAGCAACAGGACGGCTTTCCAGTTCAGAGCCTAATCTTCAGAATATCCCTATAAGGACAGAGCTTGGGAAAAGGATTAGGAGGGGTTTTATTGCAGACAAGGGCTTTTTGTTTTTATCAGCGGATTATTCGCAGATAGAGCTCAGGATCGTTGCGTACCTGTCCGGAGATCCGCTGCTTGTAGAGGCGTTTAAAAAAGATGAGGATGTCCATACAAGGACAGCGTCAGAGGTCTTTGGCATTATACCCGGGCTTGTGACCGAAGAGATGAGGAGGAGGGCAAAGGCGATAAACTTCGGCATTATCTACGGCATGGGGGCTTATGGTCTGGCCGCAGAATTAGGTATATCTCAGGACGAGGCAAGGGGTTATATAGATAATTACTTTTTGCACTATAAAGGCGTGAAGGCATTTATAGATCAAATCATCAGCGAGGCGGCCGCTGCCGGTTATGTGACAACACTCTTTGGAAGGCGGCGGCATATACCTGAACTCAGAAGCGAAAGCGAACAGATAAGACGATTGGGAGAGAGAATGGCAATCAATACGCCTGTGCAGGGGACGGCCGCGGATATAATCAAGATTGCAATGATAAATATATCCAAAGGATTGAAAGAATGCGGCCTTCGCTCAAGGATGCTGCTTCAGATCCATGACGAACTTGTCTTTGAGTCGCCGGACGAGGAAATAGAATTGCTGAAGAAATTTGTAAGGGAAGAGATGGAGACGGCAGCCAATCTATCCGTGCCTATAAAGGTTGATATTCAGATTGGGGCCAACTGGGGAGAGTTGTAAAATATCTTGCAAAAATGGCCTTGAAAAGATATTATGACGAACATGACAAGGTTTATAAGAGATATATCAATCAATAAAAGTAGGTTTCTATGAGTTTCATAAACAACATAAAGATTAAGAGCAAGCTCATTCTGATGCTTATCTTTCCAATCGCAGGCCTCATGTACTTTTCAGTAAACGGCATATGGGAGAAGTCCATATTGTCAAGCAACATGAGGGCTGTAGAAAACATATCCAGCCTTGCAGTCAAGATAAGCGCTCTGGCGCATGAACTGCAAAAAGAGAGGGGCGCCTCAGCCGTGTTTCTTGGCAGCAAAGGGGCGGAATTTGTATCTGAGCTTTCAGGACAAAGGCGTGAGACAGACAAGAAACTTACAGATTTACAGATATTTCTTAAGGGTTTTGATGCAGGCAGATTTGGCGCAGAGTTTAAAAGCGACATGGATATTGCATTGACTGATATTGACGGCCTTAAAGGCAAGAGAGAGGCTATTGATAGACTTAATATTTCAGGAGGCGAGGCAAGAAACTATTTTGCAAATACAATTAGTTCGTCTTTGGACGTTGTTGCTGCCATATCCAGACTGAGCAGCAATACTGAGATAACCATCATGACAGTTGCATATGTTAATTTTCTGCTTGGAAAGGAAAGGGCAGGGAAAGAACGTGCGCTTATGAGTAGTACTTTTGCTATGGACAGGTTTGAACCAGGGATGTTTAATGATTTCGTTTCCTTTGTGACAGAACAGAATGCCTACATGAATGTATTCCTATCCTTTGCCTCTCTTGGTCAAAAGGATTTTTACAAAACAAAAATGCAGGGCCGGTTTGTGGATGAATCGGCGAGGATGAGAAAGATTGCCTTTGAAAAAGGAGATAAGGGGAATTTTGGGGTAGATGCAGGACATTGGTACAGGATGATAACAGGCAAGATAAACCTCTTGAAAGAGGTTGAAGACCGCCTCTCAAATGACCTGAATTCCAAGGCAAAACAGCTTGAAAGCAATACCCAGTTTGCCTTGATAGTTTTTGCACTGTTTACTGTTATTGCCGTTATCCTTGCGGTAATTTTTGCATTTCTGGTTGTGCGCGCTATCACACGGCCGTTAAATAAGATAGTGGAAGCCTCTCAGAGGATTGTCTCAGGCGACCTGCATGTAAACACAGATATTAACTCGCGGGATGAGATTGGGGTACTTGCCAATGCCTTCAACAGCATGGTGGAGCATGTGGAAGAACGAACAGAGACCATAAAGACTGCCAATGAGGAGCTTTTCAGGAAGAAACAAGAAATGGAAATATTGAACGAAGAGCTTGTCAAGGCCAACAAGACGAAGTCTCAGTTCCTTGCCAATGTAAGCCACGAATTAAGAACCCCGCTGAACTCCATTATGGGTTTTTCTGAACTCCTGATAGAAAAATCATTCGGCGACCTGAATGAAAAGCAGACACAATATGTCAACTATATCAATACAAGCGGCAGCCATCTGCTGCATCTTATAAACAATATACTTGACCTGTCAAAGATAGAGGCAGGCAAGATTGAACTGGAACCCGAGGACTTTCCCCTTACGGATGTCTTAGGCGAGGTTCTCAGCATTGTCAGGCCTATGGCGCATAAAAAGGACATTATTATTGAGAGTAAAACCACCCCGCTGTCCCCTACAGTCAGATTAGATAGGTCGAAATTTAAGCAGATTATGCTGAATCTGCTTTCAAACGCCGTAAAATTCAACAAAAGCAGCGGAAAGATAAATATAGATTGGG